>JAUXVD010000020.1 GCA_030684575.1 Nitrospirota bacterium
AAGGAGCCTGACCTGAAGCGGGCCCTGGGAATGAACGCGAACCATGACGGCATCGACGGAGCCCGGAAGGCTCCCTAACCCGGAGGACGGACCCCACAGTTCTAATTGTCGCCAACCATCAATTCTAATTGACGTCAGACAAGTCCACACGATCCCACGTCAGGGTGAGAATCTCTTCCAATCGCATTCCCGTATGGTAGCCTGTCAGCAACACAGGCTTAAACCACGCTGACGCAGCCCCATAGAGCCGTGACCATTCCTCAGGCTCTAGCACTCGACTCCGTGCGTTCTTGGGCTTTGGGGCTGACACCAGGGACGCCACATTGCGCGTCACAAGATCCCGCCTCATGGCCTGCTTGAGCATGTGCTTGAGGTAGCTATGGTCCACATTGACCGTCGCCACCGCCCGACTTTTTCCCTGTTCCTGCCGAAAAGCTTCCACGTCCTTTGCCGCCAGATCCTGGAGGAGCCGGTGGCTCCCAAAGAACGGGACAATCACCTTATCGATCCGCTGGCACCGTTCCTTGAAGGAGCGAAGCCGTGACACTTCCTCAATGGCCTTGTACTCTTTTGCCCATTCTCCCAACGTCATCACCGTGTCTTGGACACGTTCACTCAACATGCCCCCTGACAGCAGCTTGGTCTTAATGATGGCCTCGTGCTGGTGGGCAATCGTCTTGTTGGCGCATCCCACTTTCCACCGCGTGAGTTTCGCACCGTGGATGCCGGACGCCAACGAGAGCGTCTTGCCGTTATCCAAGACACGGAACTCGACATAATAGCCGTCCTTCCGCTTCGTGAGTCCCATAGACTCAGCCCCCTTTCTTCTTAATGGACTGTTCCCCTATCAACTCTGCTACGGTCACGCTGAGAGCCTTCGCCAACCTCCGCAACGTGCTCAATTGCGGGTCCCCTTTCCCTGCTTCAAACTGTGCCAACGAGGACACCGCCACACCGGACGCTTTCTTGAGCGCCCGTAAACTCACCCCCTTTCCTTCTCGAATTTCCCGTAACCGTAGCATCGGGCCATGTTCTGCCATATCGGAACAGTTGTCAATGGGACTCAGGTTCATTTTGAGGGCATCGGCATGACTGTTTGTTGCTTGAGCCACTTGTCCAACAACTCCAGATCGAACTTGACCAACCGCCCCAGTTTCACATGGGGAATCCGCCTCTGGCTGACCATCGTGTAGATGGTGTCAGGGGCCAATCCGGTATAGCCGCTTACTTCTTTCACGTTTAAAAGTTTTCTTGATAACATCGCCCCCCTTATCTCCACGCTACCCCCACCCTGGATATGCGCGTAAACTGCTGATTCTTAAGGTTTATCATCACGACCTGTCACTTTTCTTTTTGGCCGTGGCAACCTCAGTCCTCCGCATGAACTGCGAGCCCCTTTACCGGACGCTTGCCTAGTCGATACGGCCACAGGGCGCACATAGTCACGGGACACAGCCGCACTTCCTTGGGTTGCTGACAGCTACAGTCAAGACACTTGGCACGGATAGACTGAACAGGTGTTAGATGCTTCATAAACAGCCTCCTGAAATGAAAAATCCTAGGGCAGGCTCACGAATTCTATATAGATATCGTGAAGCCTAGATTCCCTAGGGCTCGGTTATGGAATGCAATTTTCTTGAGCTATCGCTATCGTTCTGTTGTCTTACCTCCAAAGTTCCTAAGCTATGGCCCCTTCGGGGCGGAAGAGAAGAGCCTCGGCTCGCTTTGCAAGGCGTCGCTCGCCTTCGTCTTACACAGGCATTATCCAGCCACTGGTTCGAGTTGCTCTTTCGATTTGTCCAAGGGCTCAGGGTTAGGCTCCGAAGTTGGATGAATCGAATTCCGGCGGTAGCAGTACGGGGATCCCTTACAACCTTTCCCTGTACGAAGAACTCCATCCTTGAGTGTTGCAGAAGCTCTTGCTATGTCCTGCTTTGACAGACCTGTTGCCTTTATCAGTTCCTCCGTGGACTGATCGTTCTCCGTAAGAGCTGCCCCAAATTTCTCGGCTTTTGCTTTAGTTGACACTTCGTCAGGTGTGCCGAGGACCTCATAGCCGTCCTCTCCCTTCTGAACGATAAGTTTTATGGGAGAATCCGCGTACCTAGAAATGGCCTCAAGCGAACGTTGCTGATTGACTCCCCCTGTGCGTTTCATAGAGATGGCGATATCAAGCAAACCAGCGAGTGCTGACGACCCACGAATTTCTTGTCCGTGCTCCCCACCTTGCTTCCGCGTATGGGCAAGGACCAACCAGGCCGCTTTAGTTGAACGAATCAACTGAAGGAGAGGGTGTCCATACTTATTTACCTGTCCAGCGTCATTCTCATCCGGCAAACGCCACCAAGCATGAAGGGTATCCACGACAACTAGACCGATGTTCTCCTGCATGATGTAGGAGTGCATATCGTGGAACACTGCTGGGTCATAGGGCAATGGAGCAAATATCACCTTCACCAGCCCTAATATCTCATCTCCGCCGCTTCGTCTTAGCCGAGCGACAATATCCCGCCTATGCTCTTCAAGGCCCAGGAGCAACACCTTCTTTTGGGCCACCTCTCTCCCCAGGAATGATTTTCCTGTAGCAACTGCTACGATGGCATCATAGGCAAAAGTAGTCTTCCCCAGCTTTGGCGGACCAGCCAGAAGAGTCCATACACCTTCCGCTAGATATCCTTCGAGTACCCATGGGACATCCTCTTCCACCTCTTCGTAGAGCACTCCAATGTCCACCGGAGAAAAAACGCCTTTATGAATTGATTCGTCCAAGCCCCCCTGTGCATGGGTGCGCACTGGAAGAATCTCATCAGCCTGCTTAGGCTGGATGGAAACCTCATCTGCAACTAACGATGCTTCTGTTTTAGACATAACAATCCCTTTCGACCGCTACACGCTGTAGCGATTCATATACGTTAAGGCCCGCTGTCATAGAACCGAGATGCTGTTGAATGGGTTTTAGAAATGTTACGGTAGTGCGTAGATTAGATGTGTGTTGACGAGGGTGATGTAGGGGGTAATTTTTGCAGTTTAGTTAAATGTTGAGTCAGGAGAGGTTTAGTAGTTTTGTCTGCACATAATTAATCAGGTTATTTTGTGCCTTCAAAGAACCGCTCTGCGAAATTCCTCCCTTCGTTTCAACGCGAGCGAAAATTGTTGTATCAATTTTCGTTTTCGATTTTAGCTTACGGGTATAGCTGCACCCGGCGCAGGATTTCGTGAATTTCACAGGTTTCTGCGCCAACGTCAGCTCCTTAAGCTACTCGAATCCCCCCCCCGTTCGGGCCACATTTGCCATTCAAATACTTAACCCACCTGCTTGAATCAAGATTGCTGTGACGCTGCTGGTCCTGCCCTCGCCAAGAAAACTTGTCACTCGACAGATTTCGGTGCCACGGCCAGGTCAAATGCCTCCCCCCATTTTCCAACGGGGAACAGTTATGTGGACTTGGCACGAAATTACCTGCCCGCACCACGGCAAAAAAAGTCAGCTATGAGGTATCGCCTTGACGCTCTCGGGGCTCCGCGCCATACTGCACCACATGCGCGCCCTCTTCGTCATAATCCTCCTGGCTGCACTTGTTCTCCCCACCGTTGCCGTTGCTGCAACTCAGACCCTCACGGCGACTCATACCTATGTGATGGGGGACAACGATAGTCGGAATGATGCTCGGCAACTCTGCTTCCTTGTTGCCAAGAGGAAGGTCTTGGAGCAAGCAGGCTCGTTTATCCAATCATCGTCTGAAGTGAAGAACTTTGATTTGACAAGAGACCAGATTACTTCATATTCCGCAGCAGTCTTAAGTGTGGAGATCGTCAAAGAAGACTACGGCTTTACCAATGGGCACAACACTCTGACACTGACTGTCAAAGCGGATGTAGATGTTGCTGATGTTCAAAAGCGATTGAAAGCAATCCTTGCCGATAAGAGTCTTCAGGGAAAGATCGAGGGGCAACAGCAGGAAATCAGACAACTGGAGCAGCAAGTCCAGGCATTGAATTCCCGCCTCAGCGTGGCTCCTATCACTTCAACAGGCGAACTACGGAAGGAACGAACCGTTGTATTTGGCAATATCGAGGAGTTGTATAAAAAGAAGTTAGCCGCCGTGGAGGCTATCACAGGAAAAACGAAACTTATTCGCCAATTCATTGTTCGCAATATGACCAGGGCGGAGGTTTGGGGAATCCTTGGTCAATCGCGTTCATCGTTCAACGCATTTAAAGTTGGTGACAGGCATGAGAATTATGGAGATTTGTGGATTTGTTTTGAGCATGATTTAGTGGTTGGTATTGGCACGAGTATTCACATCCCCTACACTCAAGACTTGAGTGGGAGTTGCGTTCCCAACGAACTCAAATAGCTTTGGCTGGTCATCGCAGCAGTCAAAAGAAGGAATACCAATGGCTGATTTCTACAATTGCTTTTGTTGCAATAAGGTCATTCCTTCATGAATGTCCCAGAAAAGAAATGTCCCTCATGTGGCAGTACCGACGGTGAAATTTTAGCGCAGGACCAATTTGATAAGAGCTTTGAGGCTGGTGCCATCTTCAATATTGACCCCACAACAGGGAAACGTGCCAAGAAACGAAAATGAGAAGACCCCCCGTCTATCAATACAAGTTATTCCCTACGTCACGACTTGTGGGTTGAACCGAGGCCGGTCCGCCGTGGGAGTGGCGGAAGCGCAAATAGCCGATATGGATTGGCGGCGAATTGCCCGTAAGTTCAAGAAGCTTTAGCACGGTCCCGCCCACCCTGGTGGGCACGCTGGCCTCACTGGACGACCTGTAGCATCCATGCCTACCCCAGGCCCGTAAGCATTCGGCGTGATCTGACCAAGCGCAGGACCACCAAAGTCAGGTTGCCACACGAATGGCCTACCTGTCGCATCCGCATTCATACCTGGCCCATAGGCATTCGGCCTGTATCCTCCAAGGAATCCACTTCCAGGAAGACCACTCTGTCCTAAGTCGGGAATTGCTGAATTAAATGCGCCTTGAGGTGAGCTCTGGCGCGGCCTAGATCCATTGGTGGCTTTAGACTGCTCTTCTAGCCATCCAAAGATCTCGGTATCTGTGGCCAATCTGCCATGGAGATTTCCCGCAGCGTTATCTGCACGAAATGTTGCTTCGGCGACTACTCGCGCAGTGTCCTGAAGTCTGTTAATTGCCCATCCTCGCCAATTTGGACCCGCGAGGCCGTGTTGCTCGTTCATTGAGTCAATCCTTGAGTCAATCTCTCTTGTTACCTGATTGGCCGATGGGTAGTCATATCTGTTACTAGCAATACCGTGCTGCTCTTTCAAAAGACCCAGTTCCCCAAGTAGTTCTTGCCCAACCCGATACTCAAACTTCCGAGTGGCCGCAATCACGTCGGGAACCGTCAATGTAGATCGATACCCACCAATGCGCCAGTTGCGAAAAGACTGCTGCTTATCGAACGAGAGGTATATCTCCCACCCTTGCCCTGCTTGGTCCGAAAGTCCTGTGCCGTTAGCTTTCCATAGCCAAAGCAGGTCTTTCCCATCAGCTGATACATTTCCATTATCGTCGCTAAACGTGACCTCATGCCGGGACACAGGCTCGCCCCATTGCTTTACATAATAGGCCTGTTCGTGGCTCCCAATTAGTGCGTCTAAATTGGCCCATGCTCCACGGTCTGACTTTGACCAAGTACCGTGTGAGGCGCAGCCACCGAACAGGAATAGACACATGGTAACGAGAACGATGGTTTTCACCGCAAGGCTCCCAGGGTATGATGAGCAGGCAGAGTATGGGCCGGTCACAAATATCAGACAAGCGAATCTTTCATGTTTATGCACGGTCCCATGAACGCAGACACGCATTGAGGATTCGGTGAGGCGTGGGTGTGTTTAGCCGTACCAACCAAGGGACCCAAAAGAGGCCCCCGCCTGCCGAACAAGGCCTCTTACGACTATCACACAAGTTCCCTCAGGCCTTTTTGAAATTTCAAAATATTATCGAAGCTCTTTTCCAAGAGCTACGTATAAGGCTTTACCTGATAGACACTGGCCTGCCGCAAGCGTGGGGGGAACAAGGGTGGCCCCAGGGGGGGGGTGCACATGGGGAGGAAACAGGTGTTATTCCAGTGTTAAGAAGAGCGGCAAACCTGGGAGAAATGAACCGACGAGCAACAAAGAGAACCAACTCACCAACACCGCCACTAGAGCGGGAGGAGAAGGGGATTGCCCAATCATCAACGACTTGAGCAACCCCCTCCGACACAATCCCGCCTTCGGCACCAACTCCATTTAAAATCCGCCTCTGATTGTCGGGCCAAAGTTGATGCTCGGCCTCGATTTCGTCCCGGCACCCTAGCCATCTGCTGGTCGTAGGTTCACACAAACAGGGCAGGCTCCCTCGCGAAAATAGTGAGCGGGTATTGTTTGCTCTGATCGCTCTGCTTACTCTCCCCTGGAGAGGGACTGCCGCATCAATCGATCCAACCTGTGATCCAACTCGGCGAAGTCCTCCAAGACCTCAATATGAGATTGCTCGAAGAGATTCCGTAACGTGAGTGCGCCATGTCCGCCGACAGCCAGGGCTGAGACAGGACCGACCTCATGCGTAAGGGCCTGGATCAGCTCTGTCGCTGTGGCATCGGACAAGGCGATGGGAAATGACAGGATCGTGAGGTCGGGCTTCACTTTCCCACAGAGGTCTGCCAGTGAGGAAACGGGCACATTGGCTCCCAGATAGTACACTCGACAGCCGCGGACGCGACATCGATAGGCCACTGCCAACGCGGCAATGTCATGTTCTTCGCCGGGCGGGCAGGCAACGACCAGCTTGGCCCCAAACTCAGCGACCGGAAGCTGATTCATGGCCGTGAAGATCTTTTGTTGGATTTGCTTCGTGACGTAATGTTCGATGGCCACGGTCAGCTGTCCACCGTGCCAGAGCTCTCCTACCTGTTCCTGGAGCGGAAGCAGGATTCCGTGAAGCGCTTCCTCAAATGGCACGACTGCCACTGCACCGTTCAAACGCTTTTCAAAAGTCACACGATCGAAGGGGCTCAGTGTGGACAGGAGTTCACGCAGAAGTCGGCTGAAGGTATTGTCGACGAATGATACCTGCGGCGCGCTGGCTCTGGCGCGGCTCAACAACTCTTCGCGCCCCAATTTCGACAACTCCCCTATCGAACCTCCAGCATCCAGCTGTTCTTTGAGGTATCTCAGCAGCGCAACATCCTCATCAGAATAATTGCGATACCGATTGGCCCCTCTGGTGGGTTTCAGGAGGTCAAATCGACGCTCCCACACACGAATTACATCTCTAGACAAACCAGTAAGTTTTGCAACTCTGTGAATTCTATGATTATTCATCGTATTTACGAACTCCCATACAAATCTATACCCTTACAGTCTAATGTTTGTCAAATAATAACTACATTAACACTTGACACATTGGACAAATTGGTTTATACATTAGACATACATGTTGCAAACATTGAACAGTCAGCCTACGGAGGTGATTATGGCAAGCATGTCGAGGGAGAGAATAGGGGCTGAACGGCCAGGAACTCAGGCCATCTCTGCTTCAGTCCAACAGGAATTGAGATGCGGCAGGTGCGGGGGACTCATGGTGAGCGACGGCTGCATAGATTTGCTGGGCAGCAGGGGTCAGCCGGAGTTTGCTGCGATACGTTGCGTCCAATGTGGTGAGGTCATCGATCCCGTAATCCGGCGTAACCGGCAGCTTCGACAGGACCAGCCGATTGTTGCTTAAGCCGGATACATGGAGCAGCATAGTAAGAGTAGTGTCAGTGTCGTAGGGTTATTTTTAAGCAGCCGGATATCCCGGCGTGGTTTAACCAAGGAGGTTTCCCATGCGGAGTCAAACAGTGCGTCAGGTCGGATTAGGGGTGGTATTGATGGCGGGAGCCATCTCCATCGCGGCAGCAGCGGACATGCCGGGTAGCGACAAGGACATGGTGCTCATCCCGAAGGGGGAGTTCACCATGGGGAGCAGTCACCATTCAGATGAGGCCAAGCACCAGGTCGTACTCGATGCCTATTTGATCGACAAGTTCGAAGCGTCGAACGCCAGGTACAAGGAGTTTATGAAGGCCAGCGGTCACCCGGCTCCGGCCTATTGGGACGATCCGCGGCTCAGCAAAGCCAATCAGCCGGTGGTCGGTGTGAGCTGGACTGACGCCAGCGCCTTCTGCAAGTGGGATGGGAAGCGGCTTCCCACGGAAGCAGAATGGGAGCGTGCGGCGAAAGGTCCGGAAGGCGATAACCATTATCCATGGGGCCACATGCTTGATCCCAAGAAAGCCAACTATGGACAGAATGTCGGCCATACCACGCCGGTGGATTCCTACCCCGAGGGAGTGAGCGGCTACGGGGTCTACAACATGGCGGGGAACGTCTTCGAATGGGTGGAGGACTGGTATGACCAGAAATACTACAAGGACAGCATCGCGCTGAATCCGAAGGGCGCCGAGAAGGGCTACAACTTTGCCAATCAAGGCCCCGTGAAGGTGTTGCGCGGCGGCTCCTGGCTCGCGCCGGAAACCTCGCTCCATACGAGCCACCGGTTCTGGAATCAGCCTGATAATAATTCCTATGGGGTCGGATTGGGCTTCCGTTGCGCCAAATCGGCACAGACCGTGTCTGACGAAGCCATGCAAGCAGGCCACGACGCCTTCATTCAGGCATTAGTCGCAATGGGTGCCGAGAAGAATGCCGATGCGATGGCCTCCATCGAAAAGGCCTTGGCTTCGGAGCCGGGGAACAAGGAATACCTGGCGACTCGCGATCTGATCAAAAAGAGCATGAAGAAGAAATAGTTGAAGAACTCAGGGGAGGGGGACCGCATTGCCGCCCCCCTCCCCCGACCCTCGTCGTGACAGGAGGTCTGACATGAATCGATCTAGAGCATTACTGGCGACGGTCCTGGTATCGGGCGTAACGATGCTGGCTGGACCAAGCTATGCCGAAGAATCCCTCATCCCCAAGGACATGGTCTATATCGGACAAGGGCCATCGGTGATGGGAATCGACAAGCAGGCGCCTGTGGGCTCAGGCAAACAGCCCACAGCCTATGACAAGAGAATGAAGGGTCCCCAGTCCGCTGAGGCATTTCAGGACGAAGGTCCGGCCCACATGGTGTTCTTGGATTCATACCTCATGGATACCTACGAAGTCTCCAACAAGGACTATGGCGAATTCGTCAAGACGAAAGGCCATCCGGCTCCGGCCTACTGGGACGATCCTCGCTTGAATAAGCCGGGGCAGCCAGTGGTCGGCGTAAATTGGGACGACGCGAAATCGTTCTGTGCCTATCGCGGGAAGCGGCTTCCAACGGAAGCGGAATGGGAAAAGGCCGCTCGTGGCCCCAAGGCCAGCCTCTATCCCTGGGGCAATGACTTCGATCCGGCCAAAGTCAACTATGGGAAAAATCACGACGCGACTATGCCGGTGGATTCCTATCCTGAAGGTGTCAGTTATTATGGCGTCTACAACTTGGCGGGCAATGTGTTCGAGTGGGTCTCGGACTGGTACGACCCGCGTTACTATGACCGGCTGGAAACGATGGTCAATCCAGCCGGTCCGGCAAAGGCCGTGTGGATCGGTGGGACCGGGACCTATGTAGATCGGCTCACAGTCGGTGAAAAGCGCGTCATTCGTGGCGGATCGTGGATCGCGCCCGAAGGGACCGTCAGAGCGACGCACCGGTTCTGGAATCACCCACTCAATAACAGCTATGGCGTGGGTCTCGGCTTCCGCTGTGCCAAGAGCGCTCCACCGGAAATCGAACAGCAGATCAGGGACAGCTACATCGCGGCGTTGGTGGACATGGGACGAGAACGGTTTACGGAGGCGACGCAGGCGGTGGCCAAGGGGTTGGCCATCGATCCCAAAAATCTCGAACTGCTGGAGCTTCGATTGCTGATTGAACAGTCGATGAAGCGGTCGTGAGGAAATATTGCGACGGTTTTTGCTCATGGTTTGATCGTGACGGAGGGGCAGCTATGGCACAGGACAAGATTCTCCTTTCAGGAATTGTACTCATCGCACTACTCGGGACCTCCCCCCTACAGGCAGATCCCATCGATCCTGCCCGGCATCCATACCCGGAGAATGCACAGGCGGTGCATAAGGCCGAGCATGATGTGGACCAAGCCTGGGAGGTGTACCACCGTGCGGCCTTAGGAGGCACGGTGGCCTCCCCTGCGTTACAGGCTGACATCGAAGAACACCTGCATGAAGCCAGGACCCTGATACCCCAGGCACGCGAGGCAGCCGAGCGGGGAGATCGGCAACAGGTGGAGCAGCTCGTACGCCAAGTGAAAATCCATACCACCAAGGCCATCGAGGGGAGCAAGGAGCAGAAGAAATGACACAAGGTCTGAGGAGAAGAGAAACCGGCTGGAGAAGTATTGTGGCAATGATGGCCCTCGCCTATGCCGTTGTACCTGTCGTGGCAGCTGCGCCGGCGGCCAAGGAGCTCGACCAGGTCTCCATGGTGACGATTCCGGCTGGCGCATTTCTGATGGGGAATCCGGAAGGCAAAGGCCGGGCAGATGAATGGCCGCAGCGATCGGTGTACCTCGACGAGTTTGCGATCGATCAGGTCGAAGTGACCAATGAACGGTATCTGGCGTTCGTCGCCACCACGGGCCATCGAAGCCCTCCGAACCCCTATGGCACCGGCCCGCTCTCATCCGTGAAGGGTATCGAACAACTTCCGGTCGTGCAGGCCACCTGGTACGACGCTAAGTCCTATTGTAGTTGGACCAAGAAACGGCTCCCGACAGAAGCGGAATGGGAGAAGGCCGCTCGCGGCACCGATGGCCGGCTGTTTCCCTGGGGCAATGAACCAGGGACATCGAAGCGGGCGAACTTCGACCGTGAGTGGGAGGATGAGCACACCTTGCATCCGGTCGGGTCCTTGCCAGGCGGCGACTCCCCCTACGGCGTGAAAGACATGTCCGGCAATGCTCGCGAGTGGGTGCAAGATTGGTATGACCCTGAGTATTACCAGCATGCGCCGGATCGAAATCCTCAGGGTCCTGACAAAAAGGGTGTCGTGCGATCGATTCGCGGCGGATCCTGGCATAGCCCGATCTCGGACATTACGACGACAGCTCGCGGGCGCGGCGGATTCGCGCTACAGACTCACGGAACGGGCTTTCGCTGTGTCCGTAGTCTCGAAACCCAGACCCAGCAGCGGTAAACAGTGGATGTGCTGAGGCAATGACACGAGCGGGGCATCGAAGAAATACGGAGGCCGGTTTCTTGTTTCCATCAGGGTGGCGCCGCGACTCCGCACGGCGTCTCCCGCTGAGGCAGACAGCTCCCTCCATCGGGAGGGACCTGTCTCCTCAGTATGCACAAGAGGTTCGCGGCAAGAGTGAAAAAGCGAGACTGACGAATCCGATAAGGAGAACCGCATGGAACAGATGATCTGGTGGGCCATGGGAACGTTGTGCTTATGGGCAAGTGCCGCGGTATGGAGACCGGCTGTCGGGGTGCGGCGTCAGACCGGATCGGGCAGGCCTCGAATCCGGTGAGGAGCAGGCTGTTGACTCTTGTGCTCCCCAGCGGGGGTTCCAGTGGCATCGAGCGGGAGACCGAACAATCCTCTACCCTTCGCCCCGCTTTCCGGCGACCGAACCTGTATGCGCTGTGGGGGGCTGCTGGTCACGGAATATTATCTGGACCTTCAGGACGATACCGGTCAAATCGGCGTCACGGGATTGCGTTGCACCAGTTGTGGTGAGGTCGTCGATCCGGTCATTCTCAGGAACCGATTGAACCAAACGCCTGATCTGTTGTACGGCACGAAGCAAAGAAAATACGCACTCCGGGTCGATCGGGGAATGTCGGATGGGCCACATCGAAGCGGCCATAAGAATGACAGGCAGCTAGGCGACTACCGAATTGTCGGTACCGCGTAAGGAGATGAGCCATGCACATTGTCGTCGCAGGCGGAACGGGCTTCATCGGTCGGCCCTTATGTGCCTCGCTCGCTCAGGCGGGGCATCGGGTCACGCTCCTCACGAGAAGGAAGGAAGAGGCGCAACGGTTGTTCAGCTCCGCTGTGACGGCCGTCGAGTGGAATGGCACTGAGACGGGGGCCTGGGAGCAATCTCTCGAAGGGGCCGATGCTGTCATCAATCTCGCCGGTGCACCCATTGCTGATGCACGCTGGACCGATGCCCGCAAGCGCCTCCTCACTCTAAGCCGGGTCCTCACCACTCGCCTGCTAGTAGTAGCCATATCCCGCCGGTCCTCCAAACCCCGTACGCTGATTAACGCCTCTGGTATCGGCTACTACGGAGCCTGCGACGATCATATTCTGGATGAGGGTGCTGCGCGCGGCCAAGGCTTTCTGGCCGATCTATGTCTTACCTGGGAATCGGAGGCGCTGCGAGCTGCGGAGTTCGGGGTGCGAGTCGTCATGTTGCGGACCGGAATGGTGCTCGAACAAGACGGCGGGGCCTTGCCGAAGATGTTGTTACCGTTCCGTCTCTTTGCGGGTGGCCCGATCCTGCCGGGCACGCAATGGGTATCCTGGATCCATCGGCGCGATCACATCGGTTTGATCCAATGGCTGCTCGCAACACCAAGCATCTCCGGTCCCGTCAATGCGGTGGCGCCAGAGGCAGTCAGGATGAACCGGTTCTGCGAGGTGCTCGGACAAACACTCCATCGGCCTTCCTGGCTTCCCGTGCCGGGCTTCGCGTTACACCTGGCATTAGGTGAGCTGGGGACACTCATGACCACGGGCCAACGGGTCCATCCGGCGAAGGGCCTCTCAGGGGGCTACGTCTTTCAGTATCCGACGTTGGAACCGGCGCTACGAGCGATTTTCGCTAAGGCCTAGAGGAGCTGGAGATGCTGTCGCTGATTGAGTATTTGCATGCGGTCGCCATTGCCGTTCTGGTCGGGAAGGTCGTGCTGTTGTCTTTTGTCGTGGCGCCCATTCTTGCGAAGAGCCTGGAGCGGGATCCGTTCGGGACAGTCGTCCGCCGTCTATTTCCTGCCTACTACGCCTTAGGGATGGGAACCGCCATGTTCGGGTTGGTCTTGTTGAGTGGGCTGGCCATGTTCAAGGGTATGAGTCCCTCACTGCAGTCGGCGGGCGGGATCTGGCTCATTATTTTGGCGGCCGAAGCCTATTGTCGATCGCCGATGACACCGCGGAGTAATGCCATGAGGGATCTGCTGAAGAAGCAGGAACAATCTGGCGCCGTCGATCCGAATCTTCAGGCCGCATGGAAACGGCTCCATCAGCGATCTATTTATCTGAACTCCCTCGTGTTAGTGGCAGGACTCGTCCTGCTTGGACTCTCACATCACTGGTAGCTCACAAGGAGGAACGGACATGAGAATCAGAGGCATCCCCGTCGCGATAGGATTGATGTTGGGCCTTCTGTTGGCAGGTGGAATTGAAGCGGCTGACCAGCCAATGGGCCAGGCTCCGTATGGGCACGGAAGCGACGCCACCCTCCCGAACGGCGTGATCGGCGTCTCGCTGCATGTCGGGGCGGAACGGATCGGTGACCCGGCCTCGTTATATGTGGCCCATGTACATCCGGAGGGTCCCGCCCAGCAATCAGGTCTCAAGCATGGAGATGAAGTGCTCACGGTGAACGGTGCGGCAGTCACAGGGAAGACCTATGAGCAGGTGGTGAAGATGGTGCGCGGAGAGGCTGGGACAGCAGTGAAATTGGGGGTAAAAGGAGAAGGCGGAATGCGCGAAATCTCGATCACGCGCATCGCCAGCGAAAAACTCTATAAAGGCGAGATGGGATCCCATGGTGGGCCTGCCCGATAGGAGTGCATGATGATCAACAGCCTGATAACACTCGCGGTTCTTGGACTCGTGGTCCTGCTTGGCGGGAGCCCGGCCTTAGGTGAGCAGGCCGGCGCAGTACGGACCAGCCTGATGAAGGCGCAGATCTATCTGGCGGCAGCCGATTATCGTCGGGCGCTGGAGGTGTGCCAGAAAGAAATCGACGACGCTCCCTCCGTCGAGGCCTATGTCCATTTAACCTATGTGTTCCACGCGATCGACGCCTACTTGGACCATCTCGCCGAAAAAGAGCGGTGGGTCGCCGTAGAACAGCTCTATCTTAATCTCGCTTACAAGGATGCGGAGGACTTGATCGATCCTCCGGGCGGGCTGGCTCGCATGGCGAAGGAAATGATCCAGACCGGTGTCCATCAGCAATCAGATGTGAGCGCCGCAATGGCGACCAGACTGAACAAGAGCGAAACAGAACGGTTGTGGCAGCAACAGGCTCAATGGCGTACGGCCCATCCACAGACCTGGTGGACCGGTATTCCGGACGCATGGCGCTGACGAGCGCGCGAGATTGAACAATGTGTTCTGACCTATGAGGTTGCGATGCGCGCGAAGCGGGCCGGACTGGACATCAAAATACTGGGTGGCCTCTTTCTGATCTTCGGCACGGTCGATCTGATCGTCATCGCCCTGTTTCCTTCCTACGCCTTCAAGTTGTTCGGCATGGCTGTGACCGGCCCCTCGTCCTATCTTGTGAAGCTCCACGCCCCTGCCGTGCACCTGCTCATAGGCTACGGGTTCCTCTGGCTCAGACCCTGGGCCTGGGGCCTGAGCATGGCCTATGCAGGATTCGGTCTGGTGAGCGAGACCATGAATCAATTGTCGTTCGGCTTTCATCCCGTCCGCTCGGGCTTCATGGCCACGACAATGCTGTTTCTGGCCTATCTGATCAAAAGACGGACGCTCTTCACCGATGAGTACACCATGATGGAGCAGCACAGTCCGGCATCGGAGGAGACGCACTGATGAGAGGAGTGGTCTGGCTCAGACGGGATCTGCGGCTGCGAGATCAACCGGCGCTCACTGCGGCCTGCACTGAATGCGATGAGGTCATTCCGCTCTTTGTATTCGACGATCCCCTCCTGCGTTCCGGGCAATTCGGCTCATCTTGCGTGACGTTCATGGTCTCCTGTCTGGTAGAGCTGGCCGGGACCCTGGACGAGCGAGGCCTTTCTCTACAATGGCGGCGGGGGGATCAGATCGAAGAGGTGCTCCGTTTCGTCGACGGCGTCAAGGCCGATGCGATCTACTGGAATCGCGATTATGAACCGGCGTCGATCCTGCGAGATCGGAAAGTTCAGCAGGATCTTATGGCTCGTGGAGTGGTCGTTCGCACGTTCAAGGACCATGTGGTCTTCGAGGCCGAAGAGATCAGAGGGTCGACGGGAGATCCATTGCAGCGATACAGTGCCTATCGCGCCCGATGGTGGACCAAGTGGCATGCCGCACCCCCGCCGCTCCTACCCTCCCCTGCCAGATTGCGGAAACAGCGAACCGGCACCTCGTCACCCGGCATGGCGCTGCCGACAGTG
This sequence comes from Nitrospirota bacterium, assembly GCA_030684575.1. NCBI lineage: Bacteria > Pseudomonadati > Nitrospirota > Nitrospirota bacterium. Next base: position 15,372 of record JAUXVD010000020.1, read on the forward strand.
GAAGAGCTCGGCTATCAGAACGTTCCCTTATGGATCAAGCCGGGAGAGAAGGAGGCACAGCGGAGGCTCCGCTGGTTTCTCGATGGTCCTGTCCATCGCTATGTTGAAGGACGGAATCTTCCTGCGATCGACGGAACATCAAAATTATCTCCACAGTTCCGGTTCGGGACGCTCTCGGTACGGACCGCCGTGCATGCAGCCTTAGGCACACTCGCGACAGGCGGCCCCGTCTCGCGTCGCGACCTGCTCACCTGGATCGATGAATTGATCTGGCGGGAATTTTTCCAGCAAATCTTGTCCTCGTTTCCACAAGTGGCCTCCGGCCCGTTCCGAAGCAAGAACGGATTGCCCAGGCCCCGTCCAGCGGGAGCGGAGCGGAATCGTCTCTATGCTGCCTGGTGCGAAGGACGAACCGGTTATCCGCTGGTGGATGCAGGCATGCGGCAGCTGAACCAGACCGGCTGGATGCATAATCGCGTGCGGATGGTCGTGGCGTCGTTTCTCATCAAGGATCTTTGCATCGATTGGCAAAGTGGGGAGCGTTATTTCATGCAGCAACTCATCGATGCCGACCTGGCGGCCAATAACGGCAATTGGCAATGGGCCTCCGCGACAGGGACGGATTCCATGCCGGGGTACAGGATTTTCAATCCCCTACTACAGAGCAAGAAGTTCGATCCGGACGGTGCCTACGTCCGACAGTATCTGCCGGAGCTTGCCGCCGTACCGACTAACCGGATTCATGCGCCACATCTGATGACTCTGGACGAACAGGCTCTAGCCGGGTGCCGTATTGGCAGAGACTATCCTTCGCCCATCGTGGATCACCGGCAGGCCCGCGATGAATATTTAGCCCTTGGCAAACAACTGGTGACGAAATGACGACCCTGGCGCTCCGTCTCGGGATCAGCCGTTGTCTCCTGGGGGACGAAGTCCGGTTCGACGGGGGCCATAAGCGGGACAGTTTTCTGACCGATGTGTTGGCTCAATACGTGGAGTGGGTCCCGGTCTGCCCTGAGGTAGAAGCCGGTCTCGGCGCGCCCAGGGAAGCGATGCGGCTGATTGGTGATCCTCATCATCCACGGCTTGTGACAATCAAGAGTGGGACAGATCACACAGTCGCGGTCGAAAAGATGACCGAGAATCGTATCAAGGAACTCGAGGAGTTGGATCTCTCAGGGTATGTCTTTAAAAAGGGTTCGCCGAGCTGCGGGATGGAGCGGGTTCGTATCTACAATGAGCAGGGGATGCCCAACCGGAATGGAGTCGGGCTGTTCGCCCGGGCTTTTATCGAGCAGTTTCCGCTGATTCCGGTCGAGGAGGAAGGGCGGCTTTGTGATGCGCCGCTCAGAGAGAATTTTATCGAACGGATCTTCTGTTACCGCCGCTGGCAGGATCTCGTACAGAGCGGAGTCACGAGGCAGAATCTGGTGCAGTTCCACACGATCCACAAATATTTGCTGTTGGCCCATAGCCCGCAGCAGTACCAAGTCCTCGGGCGGCTCGTCGGTCAAGCGGAGCGGTACCGTCCCAAGGAACTTGCAACCCGCTATGGCGAACTGTTCATGAACGCCTTGGCCATGAAGGCAACGGTGCGCAAGCATGTGAATGTCCTCCAACATATCCTGGGCTACTTCAAGGACCGATTGGGGTCTCAGGAAAAAGCTGAACTGTTGGTCGTGATCGGCGATTATCATCGTGGCCTCACGCCCCTGGTGGTTCCCCTGACCCTGATCAAGCACTACGTCCGGATCTTTGACGTCAGCTACATTCGCGATCAGGTCTATCTCAATCCGCATCCAAAGGAGCTCATGTTGCGTAACCATGTGTAGAGAGGAGCCACCATGCCACATGTCGTCATAGAAGAAGCCGGAGATCTGCAGGGCGTTTACCAGGCCTTCACGCCGATCATTCAGCGGGCGGGGACCGATATTCTGAAAGTGCAGGAATGCTACCTGGGACGAAGTGGCAAAGAAGCACTCCTGGAGTCGATCGCGATCGAGCAGGGTGTTGCGTGCAATTTTTTCGTACAGCTCAAATTGCACGAGAACGCTATCACGGTTCGGCTCTTGCCTGCCACAGATCCTGAGAAGACCCCCGCGGTGAAGAAGGTGATGGCCCTGGTGGCGGGATTCATCCGGACAGTATACCCGGGGAGTCGTTACGGGAAGACCAACCTACAAGACTACCTCGAGGCTACAACTGATTCACGGTGAAAGAAAACGGATGCGAGTTTACACAAGAGGAGCAACAAGATGGCGGCAACGATGCGAGGAGTGATTTTAGTTGGTCATGGCGGCATTCCCAAGGGCTGCCCGCAGGAATTCGTGACGAAACTGAAACGGCTGGAGGGTCAGCGGCGTGCCGCAAAGATACCGCCTTCGGCAGAAGAAATCGAATTGGATACCAAGATCCGCCAGATGCCGAGGACCCCGGAGACGGACCCCTATCAATCGGGGCTTGAAGCGGTGGCGGCTCAGTTGAAAGCCAACCTGGGAGAGGTGTTATTCGCCGTGGCCTACAATGAGTTCTGTGCGCCAACCTTGGAAGCATCGGTGGAGGAGTTGGTCCAGAAGGGCGCGACCCACATTACCGTGACCACGACGATGTTCACGCCTGGCGGATCACACTCAGAGGTGGAAATTCCTGAAATCCTCGACCACTTGAGGCCGCTGTATCCGGATGTCGAACTGCGTTACGCCTGGCCGTTCGATTTGAAACTTGTCGCGAACATGCTGGCAGAGCAGGTGAAGCGCTTTTCCTGACAACATCTCACGGCGGACCCAACCGCGCGTGTATCGCATGAGGATAGAAGGATATGGGGAGCGACGACACGGTGATCCGACGACTAGCCGTTCCGCTATCAGTGGCTCTTGACGATGGAACCTGTTTCACAGTGCAGGGAACATGGGACCATGTTGGAGGTTAAGCCCATGCAACATCTCACGCCTCTTGTATTAAACCTGGCCGAACAGGGGCTCTTTCCGGACGTGGCAACTCGATGGGGGATTCGGCAATTGCTTAAGCAGCGCCTCCGGGACATCCGGTCAGGTGACGCTCGAGCAGCAGCGCGGCAGGAAATGAGATTTATCGAGGAAATGCGTCGTGCGCCCATCGCAGTGGTACCGGAGAAAGCCAATGATCAGCACTACGAGGTCCCGGCTGAGTTCTTCCGGCAGGTCCTCGGGCCTCACCTGAAATACAGCAGCGCGTTCTGGCCCGCCAACGCGACGACCCTAGCCCAAGCAGAAGCCGCCGGCCTGCGTGAGTCCTGCCTGCATGCGGGCCTGATGAACGGGCAGACGGTTCTTGAGCTCGGATGCGGTTGGGGGTCCCTTACGTTGTGGATGGCGGAGCATTACCCCGACAGCCGTATCACGGCGGTCTCCAATTCCCGCTCGCAGCGGGCTTACATCGAGGCCCAGGCCAGAGAACGTGGCCTGCAGAACCGGGTTCGGGTATTGACCTGCGACATGAATACATTCGAGATCGACCCCGGGCAATTCGATCGGGTGGTGTCGGTAGAAATGTTCGAACACATGCGTAACTGGCCTGACCTATTTGCGCGCGTCCGACGATGGCTGAGACCGGGCGGCCAGTTCTTCATGCACGTGTTCGTGCATCGCGCTACTTCGTACTTGTTCGAAGACCGAGGGCCTGCCGACTGGATGAGTCGTCAATTTTTCACGGGCGGGATGATGCCCAGCGCTGGCCTGCCGCTGGCCTGTCAGGACCAACTCGCCTGTGTGGCCCGCTGGCGGTGGGACGGCACGCACTATGAGAAAACGGCCAACGCCTGGCTGACCAATATGGATGCCGCCCGCGAGACACTCTGGCCCGTGATCGAGCGTATCTACGGCAAGGCCCACGCGCGAGCCTGGTGGGGGCGGTGGCGTATCTTCTTTATGGCCTGTGCCGAGCTGTTCGGCTATGAGGAGGGCCGACAATGGGGGGTCAATCACTATCTCTTCGAAAAACCAGCGGCGAGTGCTTCATGAAGATGAGCACCACGATGATCCTGAGCAACTTCGTACTCTTTCAAATCGGCTGGTTTGCGTGTGTGTGGAGCGCCGCGGCACACAAGCCCTGGATCGGCGTGCTGGTGACGACGGGAGTGGTGGGCGCGCATGTGCTCCGCGCTGCCCTGCCAATGGCGGAGCTCAAGCTGGTATTCCTGGCACTCGCCTTGGGACTCGTCTTCGACAGCCTGTTGGTATGGGAGGGCTGGCTTCAATATTCCTCGGGAATCATGATCCAACACATTGCCCCCTATTGGATCGTGGCGTTGTGGGGGCTCTTCGCAACCCTCTTGAATGTTTCGTTGCGTTGGATGAGGGGGCGCTGGGTCATCGCAGTTGTGTTTGGAGCTGCCGGGGGTCCTGCCGCCTACTATGGTGGCCTCCGCCTAGGCGCGCTGGAATTCGGCAATATGCCCGCGGGTCTGTTAGCTCTGGCCATTGGCTGGGCGGTGCTGACGCCGCTGCTGCTGGCATTGTCGGCTCGTTTTGACGGCTATGCCGGTCTGCTGGAGAAGAAGACATCATGAGTCTATCGCTCTATGTCTTGGGACTAGTTTCAACGCTGGGTCTGGCGACCCTGACATGGGTGGTCAGCGTCCTCAAGCGCGATGTGAGCATCGTGGACGGCGTATGGGCCTTGATGCTCCTCGCCGCCGCGACGGTGTACGCCACCGGCGCGGAGCCCTATACGGGACGGACGACGCTCATCCTGACGCTGGTTGTGCTGTGGGCCGTGCGCCTGTCAGCCCATATCATCCATCGTAACTGGGGTGAGCCAGAGGACCGGCGTTATCGAGACATCCGCCAGAAATACGAACCCAATTTCGCATTGAAGAGTCTTGGCCTCATCTTCTGGTTTCAGGCGGGACTGGCATCGATCATCTCCATGCCCCTCTGGCCGGCTCTTACCGTTCCGGTCGAAGCGGGATCCATCGATATACTGGCGACGACGGTATGGACCGTCGGCATGATTTTCGAAGGTATCGGAGATTGGCAGCTGTCACGGTTCAAAGCCGACCCGGCGAACCACGGCAAGGTGATGGACCGCGGACTCTGGCGCTACACACGGCATCCCAACTACTTCGGCGAGTGCCTGATCTGGTGGGGCTTCTTCCTCTTTGCGCTGCCCGCCGGGGCCTGGTGGACGGTCGCGGGGCCCCTGCTCCTCACATATATGCTCTTGAAATTCTCAGGCGTGACCTTGATGGAGCAGACCATCGTCGAGCGGCGACCGGCGTATCGAGCCTACATCGCAAGGACCAATGCCTTCATTCCCGGTCCGCCGAAACAGGGTATGCAGGCCTCCATTCCAGGAAATAGACGTCATGATTAGCGCGTGTTCCGCGACCAGCGGGTTTCGTATCGCGGTGGCCTTTCTCGGATTCCTGACGTGCCTTGGAAGCGCATCCCAACAGGCTTGGAGCGCCGCCTCACAGACCTATGACTTCAAGGTCTTCCTTGGCAAGGATGAAATCGGACACCAGCGCTTTAACATCTCTTCGGAAGGCGACCGGACCCAGGTCCAGGTAGACGCGCAGTTCACGGTCAAATTCCTGTACATCACGGTCTACACCTATCGGCATACCAACGTCGAAACATGGAAGGGGACGTGCCTGCGCGAAATTCACGCGGAGACGGATGATAACGGCGACTCTTTCTTCGTGAACGGAATTGTTCGGAACGGACAGTTGCAGGTGCAGACACAGGCCGGGAACTGGATTGGCGAGGGATGTATCAAGACCTTTGCCTACTGGAACCCTGAGTGGATTAAGGGCGAGCGATTGCTGAATTCGCAGACCGGCGAACATCAGCCAGTATCGATTCTTGCGGTGGGTGAAGAGACGATCCCCGTGCAGGGAGTCCCGACGCGAGCCATCCACCGCCGGATCGTTACGGATAAGTTTGCGGTCGATCTCTGGTACACCTTGAACGGCAGATGGGTCGCGCTGCAATCCACCACGAAAAAGGGCGACACCCTTCGCTATACGCTCCAGTGAGGACCCCATGTCATCTATGAAGCCATCATTCTTCTTGCCCATTATGCTGCTCGTACTCGCAGCCTGCGGCAGCCCACCACCCATTCACACCGCGACAACCGTGGACCTGGAGCGGTTCATGGGGGACTGGTATGTCATCGCCAATATTCCAACCTTTATTGAGACGAATGCCTACAACGCCATGGAGTCCTATCGCATGGACCAGGATGGCACAGTGGCCACTACCTTTAGCTTCCGCGAGGGCGGCTTTGAGAGGGAGCGCAAAACCTATCATCCGACCGGCTATATCATCGACAGGCAATCGAATGCTGTCTGGGGCATGCAATTCATCTGGCCGATCAAGTCCGACTATCGCATTATCTACGTAAACGATGCCTACGACCAGACCATCATTGGCAGGATACAACGCGATTACGTCTGGCTGATGGCACGAACACCGCAGATTTCCGAAGCTGATTACCAGCGGTTCCTGCAGCTCATCACCAAGGAAGGCTACGATGTCTCCAAAGTCCGGAGGGTGCCACAACAGTGGAACTAGTGGGCCATGGGGGAAATATGGGACACGGTGATCGCTCTGGGTTAACAGACCAGCCCTGAGTGGGAGCCGGGTCGTCGCTCATCGCCAGTACGAGGGAATCAGCCCGGGTGTCGCTGCGATGACGACCTCTTTTGCAATCAATCTTGGTCCGAACCCGATCAACGAGGCGCTGAAGACCGTATGAAAATCGCGATTGTCGGCACAGGCATCTCGGGGATGGTCGCAGCCTATCTACTTCACCGAGATCATGAGATCACCGTCTTCGAGGCCGCCGGGTATGTCGGAGGACACACGAATACGATTGATGTCACATTGAATGGCCAGACCTATGCCATCGACACGGGATTCATCGTCTTCAACGACTGGACCTACCCGAATTTCATTGCGCTGCTGAAGAAGCTCGGCGTCGAATCGCAGGCGAGCGACATGAGTTTCAGTGTCAAGTGCGAGCGGACCGGCCTGGAGTACAACGGCGCGTCACTGAATACACTCTTCGCCCAACGACGAAATCTTCTCCAGCCGTCGTTCTATCGCATGATCCGCGACATCCTCCGCTTCAATCGTGAATCGTTGGAACTCCTCCGCCAGCCGGAGCCCGGCCCGTCGCTCAAGGCGTATCTTGAGGCGAACCGCTACTCAAGCGAGTTCATCGACCACTATATTGTGCCCATGGGAGCGGCAATCTGGTCCGCCGACCATGCCACAATGTCGGACTTTCCTGCCCGCTACCTGGTGCAGTTCTTCAAAAACCACGGCATGTTATCCGTCGATCACCGTCCGACATGGCGCGTGGTCCAGGGGGGATCGCGGCGTTACGCTGAAACATTGGTTGCGTCGTTTCGGGATCGCATCCATCTGAAGTCGCCGGTCGAATCGATCAGCCGCTATCCGGACTTCGTGGAGGTCCGTACCCGTCTCGCCGGTCGAAACGAGCGGACGCTCCGGTTCGACCATGTGATGATAGGCACGCACAGCAATCAGGCGCTCGCGATGCTGGCCGACCCTTCACCGAGTGAACAAGACATCCTGGGCGCTATCCGCTACCAAGAGAATGAAGCAGTGCTGCATACCGATGCGTCGCTCCTGCCTCGCAGGAAACTGGCCTGGGCTGCCTGGAACTATCATCTCCTGCCCACTCAACCGGATCGTGCGGTGGTGACCTATCACATGAATCGGCTCCAGCGTCTGTCGGCCTCTCACGAATTCTGCGTAACCTTGAACCATACGCGGGCCATCGATCCGGCCAAGATCCTGCGCCGTATCACCTATCACCATCCGATCTATTCGCCGGAAGCGGTTGCGGCGCAGAAGCGGCATGGCGCGATCAGCGGGATCAATAGAACATCCTACTGCGGCGCGTACTGGGGCTTTGGATTCCACGAGGATGGGGTGAAGAGCGCGTTGGCAGCCTGCAAGCCATTCGGCAAGGATCTGTCGTCATGAACAGTTGTATCTACACCGGGAACGTTCGGCACCGTCGCTTCAGTCCGGTGCCGCATGCCTTCACCTACCGGCTCTTCATGATGTATCTGGATTTGGACGAACTGCCGACGGTGTTCAGACCGCACTGGCTCTGGTCTGTCGATCGAAGCGGCTTGGCTTCGTTCAAACGCAGGGACCACTTCGGCGATCCAGCTATTCCGTTGGATCACGCGGTTCGCGAGTTGGTGCAACAACATACGGGTCTGCGACCAACCGGTCCCATCAGGCTGCTCTCCCACCTCCGGTACTTCGGCTATGTCTTTAATCCGGTCAGCTTCTATTTTTGCTACGACTCGTCAGGCGATCACGTCGAGTCCATTGTCGCAGAGATCACGAATACGCCCTGGGGTGAGAGACATTGTTACGTGTTGGGGCCAAAAGACAACCTGGCAGTGGGATCGCGCAAGCGGTACCGCCTGAACAAAGTGTTTCACATCTCTCCGTTCATCGACATGAACGTGGCCTATGATTGGAGGTTTTCCGATCCGACAACTCAACTGGCCATCCATATGGAAAATCTTCGTGACGGCCAACCGTTCTTCGACGCAACGATGGTGCTGAAGCGGAAGGAGGTCTCCAGTGCCTCACTCGCGCAGGTACTCGTGCAATATCCCCTGATGACGGCACAAGTCATCGGAGCCATCCATTGGCAAGCACTAAAGCTGTGGCTCAAGGGAGTTCCGTTTCTTTCACATCCGAAGAAAGAGAAGGAGGCGTCGCCAGAGGCGACGAGGCAATCACACCCATGAATCACACCACCACTCCGTCCGATCTGACTATCGAGTCTCCCCTGGCCCTGACAGCATCCCCTTCCCGCGCCCTGGCGTGGCTCTATCGCCTCGCCAGACGAGCGGTGTTCTTCCGGTTGCAACCGCTCCGCCATGGTGCGATCACCATCGTCGAAGGCCATCAGCGTCATACTTTTGGTGACGTGACCGCAGCCTGTCCGCTCCACGCGACGATCACGGTTCACGATGCCCATACCTATCTCGACCTTGCATTGGGCGGGACGATCGGTGTCGCCGATGCGTTCCGATGGGGCCTCTGGACCTGCGACAACCTGACATCATTGGTGAGGATCTTCGTCCAGAACCGCGAACTATTGGCAGGCATAGAAGGAGGACTCGCGACGCTCACCAAGCCTCTACTCAAGGCCATTCATTGGCTCAATCGCAACACGAAAGCAGGCAGCAAGAAAAACATCGCGGCCCATTACGATCTGGGCAATGAGTTTTTTCGCCTCATGCTTGATGAAACGATGATGTATTCCTGTGCCTATTTCGAACGGCCGGATGCGACCCTGGCAGAGGCTTCGCGAGCCAAGAACGAACGGATCTGCCGAAAGTTACAATTGCTGCCGAGCGACCATCTGCTGGAAATCGGCACCGGTTGGGGCGGCTTTGCCATCCATGCCGCCTCACAGTACGGGTGCCGCGTGACCACCACCACGATCTCGCAGCAGCAATATACGGTCGCGGTTCAACGGGTGGAAGAAGCGGGGCTGACCGATCGTATCACGGTGATACTGAAGGACTACCGCGATCTGCCTCACCTGACCCAGCAATTCGACAAACTAGTCTCGATCGAAATGATCGAAGCGGTGGGCTATCAATTCTTCGAAACATTCTTTGCCGTCTGCAGCCGGATGCTGAAGCCCAACGGGCTGATGTTGATTCAAGGCATCACGATCGACGAAGGCATTTACGAACAGGCCAAGCGGTCCGTCGATTTCATTCAGCACTTCATGTTTCCCGGAAGCTGCATCCCTTCGGTCTCTGCATTGACTCAAGCCTCTGCAACAGGCGGCAGTCTCAGCCTCGTGGAGTTGGAAGACATCGGCGCCCACTATCCCTTCACTCTGCGAGCCTGGCAGCACAATCTGTCCGAGAGAGGCTCACAGATCTCGGCGCTAGGCTATCAACCGGAGTTTCTCCGCCTCTGGAATTTCTATCTTTGCTACTGTGAAGGTGGATTCCTCGAGCGCTCCATCAGCGATGTGCATCTCCTCTTTGCAAAGCCTGGGTGGCGCGCTGCCTCCGTCGAATACTGAGCCGAATCTAGAACGTCATGGGATTTCAAGTGGCGTGGTTCGCCTGCGTCTTTTGAGCCACGCACGACCACCCCTGGCTCAGCCCTCTCGCGGTCCTGCTTCTCTTGGCAGGGCACATCGCGACCGTTCCGGAATGGCAACAGGCCGTCCGCCGTATCCTGTTCATCGGCCTGCTCGAAATGTTTGTCTGCAGCATACTGGGGTTTGTGGGAGGGCTCCAGTATCGAGACGGCCTTGGCGCCGGTTGGGTCTACCCTCTCTGGGTGGTCTTTGCAACGACGCTGAAACGTTCCCTCGGCTGGCGGGAGGGACGGTATGCAGCCGAAGCACTCGTGGAAGGAATCTTCGGTCCGCTCAATTATGACGGCGGTCATGCGGCAGGAGCCTTACGCGTGAGAGGAGACCTTGTTGACGGCCTTCTGGTCTTAATGGTTCTTTGGACAGTTCTACTTCCAGGGCTCTTGTGGCTGGGAACAGCATCCAATCTCAAGCCGAAAATGGTGAGAGGTTGAATCGGCCATGGAGTCGGTAAACCTTGCCCTGATCGGATATCTGTCTCGGCGAGAGGCTCCACGAAAAGTCAGATGCGATCCGCCCGCGAGCAGTGTAGAATGCCGCCGACGACCTTACTTTCTAGGAGACACGATGGCAACCGAGACTCACAAGCAACAACTGGCCAGGGCATTTCACGACACGCAGTCGTTTAAATGGGATCCTGGTATAGGGTTCACACTCGCCTCGGGTCTGAAGAGCCCCTTCTATGTCGATTGCCGGTCTTTGATGGCCCATCCTGGATCGCGCCGCATTGTGGCCAGCCTGGCCTATGAGGCATTGAGGCCGGTCGAGCTCGACTGCCTTGGGGGTCTTGAGATCGGGGCGATTTCCATTGCCACGAGTATCTCGGACTTTGCGTTCATCGCCCAACCACCTCGAACATGGCGGACCTTCGTGGTGCGAAAGCAAGCGAAGGATCATGGGCTCGGGAAACTTATTGAAGGATCGTTTCAACCAGGGGATCGAGCCGTGATCGTGGACGATGTGCTCACCAGCGGGGGATCACTCCTCAAGGCAGTCGCGGCTGCCAGGGGCGCAGGCCTGGTGGTGACGCATGCCTTGGTGATTGTCGATCGGAAGGAGCAGGATGGAAGACAGAAGGTAGAAGCTGAAGGGCTGACCCTCCTGAGCCTCTTAACCATTGACGACTTGACGAATGCGCGGCCAACCCCCTCGTAGGGAAACGACTCTTACTTACACTGAAACTCCATGCCCCACCGGCGCTCCCGTACGAGTTCCTGCGCGCCTTCAACCGGACTGACCATACGAGATCGGCCCTTCGTTTCGCCCTCCCGCACAATGGTATAGGGACCGCCGCATTTTTCTTTCATCAGGGCCAGCGCATCTTTGCGAAACGATGACAGCATCGATCCCTGCTCCCCTTTGAAGGGATAGGAGACAACCCCTCCGTCCTCCCGTTCCTGAACCAGTTTGGCTCCTTCGGCGCAGCCGAGCAGAAACATGACCATGAGGAGGATGAGGCTTGACCAAATCTTCATGCGGTCCCTATCATATTCATGAGAATGCTCTCAGTGGAGCGATTGTCCACCCTAATTACAGCAAGGAGACCAGACATGACCATGCGCATATTCATCACCCTCGCCAGTCTGCTGCTCCTGACCACCGTCACGATCAGTGGCGTCTCGGCGTATCATTCCTATTTGCTCACCGTGCAGCAATTACGAGCCGGATTGACCAAAGGCTCCTCAATGAGCCAGAAGGGCTTTATCTTGATCGATGTCCGATCCACGGATGAACATGCGGCCGGATTCATTCCAGGAACCGATGCGAACATCGACTTCAAAGAAATCAAGGCACGGCACCGGGAAATCGGAGCCCAGCTGGAAGACCATCTCGTGGTCTATTGCCAGTCAGGCCAGCGCAGCAACATTGCCGCAGAAACGTTGGCAGACTTGGGCTACCGCCATGTCTATAACGTCACCGGCAGCATGAACGCCTGGCTTGAGGCGGGCTTTCCGGTTGAACCTGGATCCCGCTAGCCGGAGACTGAAACAGTCCGCCAGCATCGTTCTCGCTTCGTTCAGAGGCTCACCGTACCTCAAGGGTACCCCTCGCCTCTTCGCTCGTTGCAGCCTTGCTGGACGGTCTGTTTGAGCATCCGGCATGGGTGAGCCCCTCATGTCCCAGATGTGCAGATGGTCGAATCCCCTCAGTGCCTGAATAGTTTTTCCGCAGCCTGCCAGCCCAATATACTTCTCCACGATCTCATCCGTTCTATCGGGCCTTGGTGGCCGGTGGGTCGCGGCGCGGACTGATCCCGATCACGGCCGGAAGCCCAATGTGGATTGTCGTGCTGCCTTCTAACAACGGTATCCAACTGTGAAAGCCTGCCATCGCCATCGTGGCCTGTCGAAGCGACGGGCTGACGGCGACATCGGAGGAGGACCCTCCATCCATGGCCATGACCTGGCGCAGGGAAGGAAAGGCATCGCGCAGACATTCTCCAAGGGCATGGAGCGATACCACTTCCGTGGTCTTGAGGATCAGCAGATGTCCATTGCCTTGTTCTGCGACAAGGGTCTGATGGGCGCGTTTCCCGGTTTGCCGCACGCGGACTTTTCCTGTCCGGTCCAACAACATCAGCGACTGCGCGACTTCTCGATAGGGAACGTGCTGTTCGTCGAACGTGTCAAAGGTTAAGTCCTGAACCCGCGCGCGTCGCAAACCAGCCTCAACCGGTTCTGCCGTAAACAGTCCCAGCCAGGTTGCATGCCGCTTACTCCCCATCGAGCGCCCGTTCCCATAGAGGAGGCCAAGGTATGCATAATTCTCACGGAACAGCCCCGCATTAAAGACCAGGTCGTGGCCGGTACGTTCTTGCCATTGGCGAATATCGGGCGGATCCGAAAGACCCTCTTGCTGATAGTAATGCACGGTAAAGCGATAACGTTCGGGGTCGATGTCCACGGCGATCAACGGGGCCACGTCTGGACATTGCGGGTGAGGATTCCAGATAGAGATGGATAAACCTTCGCCCAGTCGATCCCCCAAGAGGTCCTGTGCCCTTGCGATCGACTGGCCGCTGAACATGACAAAGAGGATACCCAGGAGAAATTGGGTGATACGGAGGAACGGCCATTGGATGCGATGGTCCTGCACCATAAGTTCTCAGAGTCGAGCATAAAGAGCGCCGCTCGGGAGCGTCAATTCAATCGAGGAAGAGCGGCACAGTTGCGGCGTAGGCTTGCGTCGTCAGCGCGCGCTTGGCTCGGATGTCGAAACGCCGGCGCCGGTCTTGTCCGACGGCATACTGGCATCGAGCAAATTGCGGACGGCGTGGGCCAGGACTTCAGGAGTGAAGGGCTTTTGTAAAAAGGCCGTTGTGCCTTCCTCTTGTCCTGCCATGATGCCGACATCATCCATATACCCCGACATAAACAGCGTTCGCAAATCCGGCTTGATGGCGGAAAGATGCTGTGCCAACTCCCGTCCACCCATTCCGGGCATGACGACATCGGTCAACAGCAGTTGTAGCGATCCTACCTGCTGTGTCGCCAGCAAACAGGCTTCGATACCGCTCTTGGCTTCGAGCACGCGGTATCCCAGCTTCCGCAGTTCGTCTCGTACAAGCGTACGGACGCTCGGCTCATCTTCCACCACAAGAATCGTTTCCGTGCCTCGCTGAGGTTGTCTCGATGACTGTGTCGGCGGGGGGATGAAGAGATCGGATTCGACGTTCGGGAAATAGAGGTCGAAGCGCGTGCCATGACCCACTCGGCTGGTGACGTCGATGGCCCCGCCGCATTGGGTGACAATGCCAAACACCGTGGAGAGGCCCAGACCGCTGCCCTTCCCCTCCCCCTTCGTCGTGAAGAATGGCTCAAAGATATGGGATTGTGTCTTGCGGTCCATCCCGCATCCGGTATCCGTAACAGCCAATCGGACATAGGGACCTGGCGCCACCGGAGTGAGGTGATAGACCGGACTACGGGTCAATTCAACCTGGGCTGTTTCAATCGTCAGCGTCCCGCCATTCGGCATGGCATCCCGTGCGTTGACGACGAGATTGACCAGGACCTGCTCAAGCTGAGCCTGGTCGGCGCACAACCGCCCATTCGTTGGGTCGAGCGTGGTGACCAGCTTGATATTCGTACCGATCAGACGACCCAGCAGACTGACTAAACTTGTGACTGCGGTGTTGAGCGACAACACTTTGGGGTCCAGCGATTGCTTGCGACTGAAGGCGAGTAGCTGTCGGATCAACGTCGCGGCCCGTTCGCCGGCCTTCAAGGTTTCATCGACCTTTCCCCGAAGAGGATGCTGAGGGCCAAGTTCCGTCGAGATGACTTGGCTATAACCCAAGATAACGGTCAGGAGATTGTTGAAGTCATGCGCGATCCCTCCCGCCAACCGTCCCACCGCTTCCATCTTCTGGGACTGCCGAAACTGTTTCTCGCTCTGCCGAAGGGCCTCTTCAGCCCGTTGCCGTTCGGCTCGATCGTCGAGCTCGCGCAATGCGCGCTGAATCGATGGCACCAATCGTCCAAGCCGTTGCTTGAGGACATAGTCCGTCGCGCCTTGATGCATGGCGTCGATCGCCAGCTCCTCTCCGATGGTGGCCGAAACGAAGAGAAACGGCACGTCAGGACAAAGCTGACGGGCTAACGTGAGAGCGGCCATGCCATCGAAACCTGGGATCGAATAATCCGCGAGGATGAGATCGATCCGGCCGGCCCTCAGGGCTGCCACAAAGGCTTGACGCGTGTCGACGAGTTGCGACTGACAGGGAATTCCCCCCTCGATCAAGGTGGCCGTAATCAATTCGGCGTCAACCCTATTATCTTCAAGTTGGAGTAGACGGAGAGGGGTTTTCACAAATCCTTTACAGGGCAGCTAGTTGGTCGACTTTGAGCTATCCGGGGGCGGTTCGTTGATGATGCCCCAAAATACGCTGAGTTCTTTCACGGCCGTGATGAACTGATGAAACTCAACCGGTTTCACCACATAGGCATTGGCGCCTAGCGCATAACTTTGTGCCAAATCGCACTCCTCGCGCGAGGACGTGAGCATAACGACCGGAATCGGTTTGAGATTCACGTCGTTCTTGATCGTCCGTAACACTTCGAGTCCGTCGACTTTCGGCATCTTGAGGTCGAGGAACACGACCACGGGATTGCCCTGCTCTCTGGAGGCAAAGGCCCCGCGGCAATAGAGGTAGTCGAGGACTTCAGCCCCGTCATGGCAGACCACCACCTTATCGGCGATGTGATGTTCCTCCATGGCGGCGAGCGCCAACTCGGCGTCACGAGGGTTGTCTTCTGCAAGCAAGATTGGTTTGACCGTGGTCATTTGAGAGACCTCGCGACTGGAAGGGAAAAGTAGAAGGTCGCGCCCTGACCGAGCGCCCCTTCGGCCCAAGTCCGCCCACCATGCCGATGGATTATCCGGCGCACGTTTGCGAGCCCGATGCCGGTCCCTTCAAACTCATCGCTCCGATGGAGACGCTGAAACACCCCGAACAGCTTATTCACATACTGCATGTCGAATCCCACCCCATTGTCTCGCACAAAGATCTCGACCTCGCTCGGGTTGCGTTTCGCGGCGCCGATCTCGATCTTCGCCTCAGGCCTGGTGGCGGTGAATTTCACGGCATTGGTGATGAGATTCACAAACACTTGGCGAAGCATCGCCGGATCGCCTAATACGAGCGGCAATGGGCTCATTGTCCAGGAGATTGTGCGGCCTTGCAAGTCAAGATGCAAATCGTGGAGGACCGTCTTGACGAGCTGATCTAAATTGACCGTGGTGCGCAGCATGTCCTGCCGGCCCATGCGGGAAAACACCAGCAAATCGTCAATGAGCTGCCCCATCTGTCTGGCGGAGTCTGAAATTGTCTGGAGATACCGGCGCGCTTTGTCATTGAGCGCCTCGCCGGCTGCTTTCGACAAGAGGGCGGCATACCCGTCGATATGACGGAGTGGGGCACGCAGGTCATGCGACACGGAATAGCTGAAGGCTTCCAACTCTTTGTTGGCAGCCTGCAGCAATTCACCACGATGTTCCAGCTCCGCGGCGACGCGGCGACGCTCGGTGACATCGTGATGGATGAGAAAGTAGACGGAGGCCAAGAGAACCAACTGCAAGAGCGCGCCCAGTCCGAGCAAGGCAATCGTATGTCTCGTGCTTTCGGCGGACTGACGGACTCGGGCCTGAAGGGCTCCCCGCTCGGCCCCGTCAAGCTCAGTCATCACCGCATGAATCCGCTCAAGCTCGTTCTTTGCCGCTCCGGAGAGGGCGAGGTGGCGGACCGCTTCATAGCCGTCTTTCTGTCGTCTGGTGATGGCGCGCGCCTCCGCATCCAATTGCCGGTCGATGAGCGCGTCGAGCGTCGCCACCCGGGACTGCTGTTCAAGCCGCTCGTTCGTCAACCCCCTGAGATACCGAAGGTATTCCGGCATCTGCTCGACGGTACTCCGGTACAGTTTCAAATAGGATTCTTCCCCGGTCACCAGGTATCGTCGATGCCCGCGCTCAGTCGAATCGAGGGCTTCGGTTACCGATTCGAGCAGCTGCAGTAACTCATGGCTCTTGCTGTCGAGCCGGCTATTCTCAATCAACACGGAGGTGTTGCGATAGGAAATGGCGCTGATCACCACGATGCCGGCAAAGACGAGCCCAAAGCCTGCGAGGACGCGCCGCTCGATCGACCAATGGGTCAACCATTCCATGAGTCTTCCGCTCTTGGGAGTCGGCGCCAGGTTGGTGCCGGGAGCCGATTCAGGCGTGATGGGCGTGACCGGAGATTGTGGTGCGACCAAAGCCATGCCTCAAGCGTCTGCGGGCGTGAATATGCGAGGAAATACTGAGGCCACTATACTCTGAGCCGGGAAACCCTGCAAAAAATATTGTAGCAGACTTCTCGCCGAACGCTGCGAGGAACGGACTCGTATGGATTTACCCACCGACTGGAATGTCGGCAGGGGGAACGGGAAGGGAGACGGATGGGTCCGCGAATCCGGAAAACATCATCGTGGCCGAGACGACCCAATCGGCGAAGGGTTGCGGATAAATACCGATCACAAGGGTGCCCGCGAGACAGACGTACAGTACGGCTTTGATCGGGCCGGACACCGTAATGGGGGAAGGATCGTGAGGTTCGCTGATATACATCTTCTTCACCACGATCAGGTAGTAATACATCGAAATCACGATGTTGATCAGGCCCACCGTGATGAGCACGTAGAGCCCTTCTTTCATGGCCGCCACAAAAATATAGATCTTGCCGATGAAGCCGGCCAACGGGGGCACACCGGCCAGAGACAAGAGAAAAATCAGCATCGAAAAAGCAAGAAAGGGCGAGCGCCGCCCGAGCCCACTGTAATCGTCGATTTCCTCGCTCCCGATCGCTTCACTGACGGCGATGATAATGGCGAAGGCCCCGAGATTGGCAAAGAGATAGGTCAACAGATAGAACAGAATCGCGTCGCTCCCCATCTTGGTACCGGCCGCGAGACCGATCAACACATTGCCGACCTGGGCGATACCGGAATAGGCCAAGAGCCGTTTCATGTTCTTCTGGGCGATCGCCACGATGTTCCCGTAAGTCATGGACATGACGGACGTGGCAACGAGCAGCAAGACCCAGATCGGCTTAAACGTCGCCAAAGCGACGAAGAACATCCTGAGGAGGATGGCAAAGGCCGCCCCCTTCGGGGCGATCGAGAGATAGGCCGTCACCGGCGTTGGCGCCCCATGATAGGTATCAGGAATCCAGGAGTGAAACGGCACCGCGCCGATTTTGAACCCTAATGCACCGAAGATCAGCAGGAAGCCGATAGCCAGGCCCGGTGTCGCCTGGGCCGACTTCATTTCGGAAAACACCAGCTTGCCGGTTTCTCCATAGACCAAACTAATGCCATAGGCGAGGAGGCCCGCGGCAAAGATACCCAGGATGAAAAATTTGATACCCGCTTCGTTCGAGGCCATATCCTCACGAAGGTAGGCAACCAAGATGTAGAAACCGAAAGTGGAAAACTCCAACGTGACGAACACCGACAACAAATCGTTGGCGGAGGCCATAAACATCATGCCGAGCGCCGACATCACAATCAGGAAATAATACTCTCCGCGGAAAAACTTGAATCGATGAATGTAGTCGATGGAGGCCAGAATAACGAGGATCGTCGATCCGACGATGAACATTTTGAAGAACAAGGCCATCCGGTCGAGGACAAACATATTGGCAAAGAGGGTCCCGGTGACGCCGGTCACATCGAACCAGACCAGGCAGCCGAGCGTGGCAGCGAGACCTGCAATGCTTAAATATGCCAACTGTTCGTTGGGCAGCCGGGGAAAGGAGAAATCGACGATCAGGATGAGGGCCAACCAGAGCGTGAGCAGAATTTCCGGCAGCAGCAACAACAGATCGGAGGGAGACATCGTCAGCGAAAAGTTCATGGCCGACCTCCGCTCACGGGGGCGCTGGCGAATGGCAATGAACGATCAGCGAGAGGTAGATTGTTGTCGCCTCTGGCCTCTAGCCTCAACCCTGTCGTCTCCGCAGCGACCGGCACCACGCGGGTGATCTTAGCAATCAGCGGATCGACACCCGATCGCACCACGTTATACAGGTGCATGGGGAAGAAAAAGAATCCGATACTGACGGTGATCATGATCAAGAGCGGCAGACGATCGACTGCGGACACGGCATCATGTGCGTGGCTATACTTCTGGTCCATGGGTCCATAGAAGAGCCCGCGCATCATCTTGAACAAGTAGGCTAAGGTCAACACGATTCCAACCACGGCCACGATGACCTGAAACGGGTACTTGTTCCAACTGCCCACGATGATCATGACTTCAGCGATGAAGTTTATGGTGCCGGGGACACCGATCGAGGCCATACAGCCGATCACGAAACAGCCGGAGATGAACGGCATGCGATTCGAGAGTCCGCCGAGCGAGGGAATGTCCCTGGTGTGCGTCTGATCGTAGACCCATCCGGCCATCGCGAAGAGCATCCCTGTGGCCATGGCATGGGCGAACATATACATCACCGCGCCGGTCAAGCTGATGTAGTCCAGAGCTGCCATGCCTAAGAACACATACCCCATATGACTCGAGCTGGAATATCCGATGACGTACTTGGTGTCTTTGGCATAATAGGCCACGAACCCGCCGTACACGATGCTGAACATACAGAGCACAGCCGCGATGGGCATCAGCTCTCGTGTCGTTTCCGGCAAGATCTCAAAGGCGACCCGAATGATGGAGAAATGGCCAAGCTTCATCAACACGCCCGCATGCAGCATGCTCGTGGCAGCCGGCGCGGCGGCATGGCCCACGGGGGACCAGGAGTGCAACGGCCAGATCGGAGCGATCGAAGCAAATCCGAAGAAGATCAGGAGCCAAATAATCTTGTCCAGCGTCGTGCCTAGGACCGGGATATTCATCAAGTTGGCATGCTCTCGCAGAACCAGGATGTCGAACGTATTCAGTCCGGAATACTTATAGATCAACAGGATCCCCATGAACGCTGCGACGGCAAAGGCTGAGAGGAAGAGCACTAACTTCATCGCAGCATATTCTTTGCTGTTAGACCCGAAGTTGAAAATAAACCCGACTGAATCACGCTGTTTGAGGCCCTCCGGATCCGTCATCTCGTTGTACTTCTTGGTGTGACTTCCCCACATGCCCAAGAGGAGATACATGGGGATGACGGACATCTCGTAGAAGAAGTAGAGAAAGAACAGGTCCAGCGACATAAACACGCCGATGGTGGCCGCGGCAAGGATGAGCAACCAGATATAAAATTCTTTCGTCCGGTCCTTCACGTGCCAAGAAACGAAAATTCCTGCGAACAGCAAAATGCCAGAAGCCAGAACCAGGGGAGTACCGATGCCGTCCACCCCGAGGTGGAGCGAGATGCCCAGCTGACGCGACCATTCGAACTTCTGAACGAACTGGAAGCCACCCCTCACATGGTCGTAGGCATAAAAGAGGTAGAGCGAGGCAAGAAGACAGATGAAGGCCGATCCCGCCGCAATCCCACGCACGAGCATCGCCTGCCGGTTTGAGACGAAAATCAGCGCGATGGCTCCCGCGAAGGGAGCAAATAGGATGTAGAGGAGCGCGTAGTCACCCATACGAATTAATCCACCTTTACCGGCTGTTTGGATTCGGTCGACGCCACGGCCCCCCGCTCCAGTCGATCGACCAGCGCCTGCACCGACCCATTCATCGTTCGTAAAAACGGAGCGGGATAGAGCCCAATCCACAGAATCATGATCGATAAGGCCGATGCGATCACCACCTCGCGGGGATGCAAATCACTGATGGAGTCTTTCACGGCCTTGCCGACTGGTCCCAACATGGCCCGCTCGTAGTACCAGAGAAAATAGGCTGCGCCGGTGATGATGCCGGTCACCGCGATTCCGCCATACAGCCAATTTGCCGTGAAGGCTCCCAGGAGAATGAGGAATTCGCCGACAAAACCATTCGTGCCAGGCAGGCCAATCGACGCCAGCCCGATGAGCAGAAAAAAACTTGCGAGTAGAGGGGTCAGTTTGGCCATACCGCCGAATGCGCTCAGTTCGGTGGTCTGCTGCCGTGAGTAGAGAAAGCCCGCGATAAAAAACAACCCTGCCGTGCTGAACCCCAGATTGATCATGGTCAGCAGGCTGCCTTGAAGCCCCTGATAGTTCAGAGCAAACAGACCGATTACCACAAACCCGAGATGGCTGATGCTGCTGAATGCCAGGAGCCGGCGAAAATCCGACTGGATCAGCGCCATGATTGCGCCATACAGAATGGCCGCTAAGCCAAGCACCATGGTCACCATGACGACGGTCTGACTCTTCGACGCGTCTGGTAACAAGGGAATGCTAAAGCGGATAAACCCGAACGTCCCGAGCTTCAATCCGGCCAATACCACCGCCATCCCGATCGGCCCTTCGAGGAGCGCATTCGGGAGCCAAGTATGAAATGGGAACAGCGGGGCCTTAAAGGCGAAGCCGAGAAAGAGGAGCCAAAAGATAAGAACCTGTTGGCTGAACGGGATCGGCACGGAGAGCAAGGCCAACAAATCAAACGAATAGGCCGGTTCGATATGGCGCACCATCGCCCACTGGTGATAGTTGAGGTCTAACAGCGCGATGCCCACCAGCATGAAGACACTACCCAGCAGGGTATAGAGCACATATTTCAATGCTGCGTAATGCCGCTCCGCGCCTCCACCCCAGAGTTTAATCAGAAAATAACTGGGGATCAGCATCAACTCCCAGAAGACGAAAAACAGGATCAAGTCGATGGAGAGGAAGACCCCCATCGTCGTCGTCTCGAGCGCGAGGAGCGCCATCATGTAGAGCTTCACTTGGTGACGGACAGTATCCCAAGAATAGATGACGATCAGAACCGTGAGGAATGCCGTGAGCCCAACGAAGAGTACGCTGATCCCATCGACCGCAAGGTGGTAACTGATCCCAAGGGCGGGAATCCATTCCACATGTTCTGCGAACTGCATCGCGGCTGATTCGGGAATGAAGCGTAAGAGCACGAAGACGGAAAGGGCCAACTCCACCAACGCAATCGTCAAGGCAGAAGTTCGGACCATATCCTCATCGTCGAATAGCCATAGGACGACAGCCCCGACGAGGGGGAGAAATAACATACAGGTGAGAATCGGAAATGTGGACGCCAGTTCTTCTAACATCAATGTGCTTTATCGTTGCATGATGAGCTGAACAATCACCGCCAAGAGAAAGAGCCCTGCCACAATTATTGCCGCATAATGATGGACCATCCCACTCTGGAGTTGCCGCCATTGACGGGCAATGAGATGGTTACCATACCCGATGACATTGAGGCCGGCGTAGACCATGTATTTTTCCATCCAGGTCGATCCCGCCGCACCCAACTCTGCCATCTGCGCGACCCCTCGTACGAGGCCATCGATCACAGTCCGGTCGAACCAATCGAGCAACTGCCCCAGTTTCTTGATGGGCTCCACCCAGACGAGATCGTAGAATTCATCGACATAGTACTTGTTGAGCAAGGTCGTATAGACCACCTGAAATTTTGCCGCCAGGCGCTCCGGCGCCGAGAGATTCACGCTGTAAAAATAATGCGCGACACCCCAGCCCAACAACGCAATTCCTGTGGCAATCATCATGAGTGTGAGTACGAGTCCGGTACTGGCCTCATGCTCCCCTCCTATGCCTACGACCGGTGCCAAAAATTGATGGAGCCAGCCATGCTCAGGGGGGAAGCCCAGGAATCCGCCAAAAACGGATAACACCCCTAACGCCATGAGCGGACCAACCATCACTGTCGGGGACTCATGGACATGTTCCTCGGTATGGTGATCCATCCGCGACGTGCCATAAAAGGTCAGATAGGTCAGGCGGAACATGTAGAAGGAGGTCAACAATGCGCCGATGGCCGCCATGCCGTAGAGTAGATAATGTTCATGCGTAAAGGCATGGGCCAGGATTTCATCTTTACTCCAGAAACCTGCCAACGGCGGAATACCCGCGATCGCAACGGTACCGATCAGAAACAGTCGGTAGGTCCAGGGGATTTTCGTGCTGAGACCGCCCATCTTTCGAATGTCTTGTTCGCCCGAGAGCGCGTGGATCACCGACCCGGCGGAGAGGAACAAGAGGGCCTTGAAGAAGGCATGGGTCATAAGATGGAACACGGCCGCTGAGTAGGCGCCGATACCGCATCCGAGAAACATGTACCCGAGCTGGCTCACCGTCGAATAGGCCAAGACCCGCTTAATGTCCGTTTGCACGAGACCAATGGTGGCGGCGAAGAGTGCCGTGATGCCGCCAATAGTTCCGACCCAAAACATCGCTGTGGGCGACATGTCGAAAATGGCATGGTTCCGCACGATCATGTAGACCCCGGCCGTCACCATCGTCGCGGCATGGATAAGGGCGCTCACCGGCGTCGGTCCCTCCATCGCGTCCGGGAGCCAGGTGTAGAGGGGAAGCTGGGCTGATTTGCCGATGGCACCGACAAGCAGGCAGAGCGCAATTGCCGTGGCCATGTCCGGAGACAGTTGTCCGACCTGGGCAAAGACCTTCGTGTAGTCCAGCGTCTTGAAATTGATGAAGATCAGAAAGATCGCCAGCAGAAATCCGGCATCCCCGATGCGGTTCACCACGAACGCTTTCGAGGCGGCTTTGGCGGCGGAAACCTTGTCGTAGTAATAGCCGATCAAGAGATAGGAACAGAGTCCGACCCCCTCCCAGCCGATAAAGAGGACGACATAGTTGTTCCCCATGACAAGGAGCAACATGGAAACCATGAAGAGGTTCATATAGGCGAAGAATCTGGAGAATCCCGCTTCTCCATGCATGTAGCCGATGGAGTAGACGTGAATCAACAAACCAACGCCCGTAACCACCAGTAGCATGATGCAGGTGAGCGGATCGACCAGATAGGCCAGATTGATATTGAGGTCGCCGCCGAAGATCCATTGATAGGCGATGACTTCATGCGCGGTATCGGTCCGCAAGACGTCGATAAACACCCCGAGCGTGCAGAGAAATGACAACCCGACTGAGCCCCAGGCCAGCCGGTGTGCGATCTCGTGGGAGTATTTCCTGCCAGCGAGACCGTTCATGATAGCGGCCAGCAAAGGAAATACCGGAATGAGCTTTATGAGTAGATCGGTCACATTACCACTTCAAGAGATTCATCTCGTCCACGTTCGTGGAGATCTTTCCACGGAACACAACGATGATGATGGCGAGCCCGATTGCCGCTTCTCCGGCCGCAATGGCAATGACGAAAAGCGCCACCAGTTGACCCGCCATGGATTCCAAGTAATAGGAAAAAGCGACGAGGTTAATGTTCGCCGCGTTCAACATGATCTCGGCGGACATCAATACGATGATGAAGTTCCGTCTGATCAAGACGCCGAGCAGGCCGGTAATAAACAGCACGGCGCTGACGGCGACATATGCACTTAAAGGAACCATAGGCCGAGCCCCTTACCTTCCACGCTTGTCAACGATCGGCTTCGGTGTTTTTGCCAGCACGATCGCTCCGATGACCGCGCCCAACAGGAACACTCCGACGATTTCGAACTGCAAGAGATAGTCACTGAACATCTTGATTCCGACCGCGTAGGTATCGCCATCCTGAAGTACCGCCACGGTTGGGGCGTCGCCCTTTGCGCCTGCGTAGGGTGAGCGGAGCAGGAGACTCAGGACGTAGACCGATCCAAGAGCGGCTGGAGCGAGAAAATACCGGTACGAGGAATGAAGGTATCGATCGTCGGTTTTCAAATTCATCAACATCAGCACAAAGAGATACAAGACAAGGATCGCACCGGCGTAGACGATGACTTGTACGGCCCAGATGAACTCGGCGTTGAGCAGGATGAAGAGCCCGGAGACGTGAAGCAGCAGGGCCAGGAGAGCCAGGCCGCAATGCACTGGATGCTTGAGCGCGACCGTCATGACGCCCGCGACAATACTGACCAGTGCGAAGTAGGTGAAAAATACCAAAACCATCGATCGATTCAGCCCAGATGCTTAGGTGGTGATTGAGTCGGCTTCATCACCGATTGCGGGAAGTAATACCGATATTCCCGGCTTTCCTCAACGTTCTGTTCCTGATTATGCGCGTATAAGTATTTTTTTGCATCGTCGAGATGCCGTTCGCCTATTTCATACAGCCGCTTCTTGTCGAACAGCAGGGTCCGTTTATCGTGAGTCGAAAACTCGTACATCTTGGTCATGGCTAAGGCGTTGACGGGACAGGCCTCGACACAGTAGCCGCAAAAGACACATTTCGTAATATCGATGTAAAACTCGCTGGCGAATCGCTGCAGCGGACGCGCCTCATCTTCCGAACTGACGACCTTGATACAGCGGGATGGACAGGCGGCTTCACAGAGATCACAGCCGACACACCGTTCCTGATGATCGTCGTAACGCAACAGGGCCAGTGCCCCCCGATGTGTATCGGGAAGAACGCGTTGCTCCCGCGGGTACTGGAACGTGATGGGCTTGTGGAACATGTGCTTGAACGTCACCTTCATCGCGTCCCAAATTTCATAAAACAACGCGGCATGGAGAATGTTCTTGATCAGTACGGTGACACGCATCGATGTTTCCCTGCTTCCCCTTATGCTTTTTCGATCGTCACGCCGATACGCTTAAACGAAGGAACTCCGGTGGTCGGATCGACCTGGACCGACATCAGATCTTTGACCGGAGGCTCGTTGAAATGCTCCGGAAAGAAACAGGTCTGCGGGGCGACGGACTGATCCGGCTGCACCGCCACTTGCAGTGAACCACGATCCGACGTCAGGCGCACCGTACCCCCTTCATTCACCGCAAGCCGTTTCATGTCTTCCGGATTCATTCTGAGCCGGCCGGTATTCGGAGCGATCTTGATGAGCCCGGGAGCTTCCGTAGACATTTTCCCGGAATGATACAGGATCTGTCCCATCAACAGCCCATAGGGTCGCTGGGCCTTGGCGTCCGACGGAGCCGGGGCTCGATAACGCGCGGCCACTTCAACGGCATACCCGTTCGACAGATAGCGATCCACCGTCGGGACGAGCTTCCGAGGCTGTCCGAGGTTGTAGTACCCGGGCAACAACTTCATGATCTCGGCTTGAATGTCGTTCGACGATTCATATTCCCATTGACAGCCCAGCGCATTGGCCAATGCCGTCATGATGTGCCAGTCCGGCAAACTTTCCCCGACCGGATCCAGCGCCTCCCGAACGCGCAGAACACGGCCTTCCAGGTTGGTAAAGGTGCCGTCTTTTTCCGCAGAGGTACAAGCCGGCAACACCGCATGAGCCATGCGCGCAGTCTCGGTCAGGAAGGGATCCTGGACGACGAGTAACTCCAGCCGATCCAACGCCGCACGAACCTCCATCGATGCCGGCAACGTGGCGAGCGGGTTTTCTCCGATCAGATACAGCGCACGGATCTGGCCACTCTTGCAGCGATTGAGAATCTCGACGAGGTTCGCGCCGGATCCGGCTGCCGGGAGCGTGACGTCCCAGGCCTTCGCAAAACGGTCGCGAGCGACCTGATCGCTGAAGGAGGCTTGACCGGGAAGGAATTCAGGGGCGACGCCCATATCGACGGCACCCTGCTCGTTCGGCTCCTCCGTCACCGTATTCACGCCACAGCCAGGTTGGCCTAACCTACCGGTGACCCAGGCGAGATCCATCAGTTTCAAGACATTCTGATATCCGTCGGGCTGCCGGACGATGCCCTCGGCACAGAGAATGATGGAGCGTGGCGCTTCGGCGAAGATCGCCGCAGTGGTTTTCAAGGCTTCAACCGACATGCCCGTCCGCGCCGCCACCTGCTCCAATGACACGTGGGCCACCGCGGCCTTCAGGGCCTCAAACGCCTTCGGATGCTTCCCGGTCGTGTCCTCATCGATCAACCCCAGTTCCAGCGTGGCCTTCACGAGTCCGTCGATCACGAGCCCTTCCGTTCCGGGGCTGATGAGATAGGGATGAGATGCCAGCTTGGCCATATTCGTGACGGCGGAATCGATGACGACCACCTGCGCCTGATAAACACGAATCGCTTCCTTGATCCGTACGGCTGTGAGCGGGTTGGTCTCCGTAAGGTTCGAGCCGATGAGTAGGATGGCTTTGGCCTTCGTCAAATCTTCCCAGTCGTTCGGGCTCCGCCCTATCCCCAAGGCATGCCGGGAGGCATGCACGAAGTTGAGGTGGCCATAGCGCGCACTGCTGTCGAACTGGTTGGTCCGGAACCCGGTTCGCATGAGCTTCTGGAAGAGATACAGCTCCTCGTTGGTGCAACGGGCGGTAATCAAACCGGCAATCGCGTCGGGTCCATGCTTGAGACGGATTTCAGAGAACTGCTCCACCACCTGATGCATGGCTTCGAGCCAAGGAACTTCGACGAGCTGATTGCCTTTGCGAAGGAGCGGTTGCTTGAGGCGTGCGGCACTATCGATGTACTCGAACCCGAAGCGCCCGCGCACGCATAGGCCGCCGTGCCCCTTGGCCGTATCAGCCCGGTCACCCCATTTGTTCTTCCAGGATAGCGGCGAGGTCACACGAACGACTTCAGCATCCTTGGTCTCAAGGTGCATCTGACAACCGTCCCCACAGTAGTTACAGGTCGTGGTGGTTTTCTTCATCTGCCACGGCTTGTACAAATACTTGGAAAACTTATTCGTAATGGCACCGACCGGACAGACGGCGAGGCAGTCTCCGCAGAACTCGCAGGAGAGCGCGAGGTCTCCCTTCGGCACGACTTGATTGAAGCCGCCCTTCTTCATGAACTGCAACGCATCGATCATCAAGACGTCCTTACAGACGTTGATACATTCTGCACAGGCGATGCAGCGGTTCATATTGAAGTCGAGCACCGGGCTGCGGGTATCTTCCGGAATAAATTTCTGTTTGGCGTTGGCCAAGTTCGTGACCCCGTGCTGGAAGGCCATATCTTGCAGTTCGCAATGGCCGTCGGCATCACAGACCGGACAGTCGAGAGGATGAACCGAGAGGTGTTTCTCCACCGCTTTCTTCCTGGCCTGGAAGAGATCGTCGCCCTCGGTTCTGATCACCATGCCGGCGGCGGCTTTGGCGGTGCAGGAACGGACCGGCGCTTTCTTGCCTTCCTGCATGACCAAACACATGCCGCAGGAGCCGAAGGGATCGAAGGTATAGTGGTAACACATGGCCGGAATGATCTTGCCCGTGCTCGAGATCACGTCGTAGAGCGAGACTCCGTCCTTCGCAGTCACGGTCTTCCCGTCGATCGACAGCTCGATCGCGACGGCCTCTACCTCTGGATTGGTTGCTGGCTTCAAGCCCATAAACGTTCCCCAGTACTAAGGCCTGAGCGCTGAGCTCTCAGATGGCTCTCTGCCTGTTTACGCTCAGTGCGTCTCATCGGTCGCACTCACCCATCACAATATCATAGCTCCCGAAGAGGGTGATCGCATCGGCGATCATATAACCTCTGGACATATAATCGAATGCGCCCATGTGAATAAACGACGGGGCGCGAATCTTCAAGCGGTAGGGTTTTCCGCCGCCCGTGCTGACGATATAGAATCCCAACTCGCCCTTATGCGCTTCGGTGCCGCAGTAAATCTCTCCCACAGGGGCGTCGAAACCCTGCGAGAAGAGCTTGAATTGCTGGATCATAGATTCCAGGTTCGTGAAGACTCGCTGTTTCGGCGGCAACGTGACGCTGGGCACATCGGCCATAATGGGACCGTCCTGCATTTGCTCCAGACATTGCCGAATGATCTTCACACTTTCATAGAGTTCTTGGACACGAATCCAGTATCGATCGTAGGTGTCGCCGTTCTTACCGAGCGGCACACTGAACTCACACTTCGGGTACGCCGAATAGGGCTCGGCCTTACGAAGGTCGTAGTCGACGCCCGAGGCGCGGAGCGTCGGCCCGCTGAGGCCGAAGCTGACGGCATCTTCCGCCGAAATAACCGCCACACCTTTCGTCCGCGCGACCCAAATCCGATTCGTCTCCAGGAAAATCACGTACTCATCGATTTTTGGCGGAAAATAATCCAGGAACTGCTTCAGCTTATCGAGCAGCGAGGCGGTCAAATCCCGCTCGACACCGCCGATGCGGTACCAGCTGGTCGTCAGCCGCGCGCCACAGAGTTCGTCGAACCAATCCAGCAGAATTTCCCGATCCCGAAAACAATAGAAAAAGACGGTCATCGCCCCGATGTCGAGCGCCTGCGTACCGAGCCAGAACTGATGACCGATGATACGCTGAACCTCCGCCACGATCGTGCGCAGATATTCTGCGCGATCCGGCACGGTGATGTTCATGAGTTTTTCGACCGCGCGGCAGTAGGCGAAATTGTTGTACATCGCGCAGACGTAATCGAGCCGGTCGGTGTGGGGAATAAATTGGTGATAGGTGCCGTCTTCCGCGAGTTTTTCCACTCCGCGATGCAGAAATCCCAACACCGGAGTCGACTTCACGAGGCGTTCGCCCTCCAACTCAAGGATCACTTTCAGCACTCCATGGGTCGCGGGGTGCTGGGGACCCATGTTGAGCAGGAGTTCCTCCGTGCGCAAGGTCGGGAGGGTCTCGCTCTCCGGATGGGCCGGATCGACCTTATAAACGGTTGTGCGTTGATCTTCAAAGGCCATCGTCTGTCCTACCGGGCCGTTTCATCCAAGAACTCAAACGTGTCACGCCAGCCCTTGCCACGAAGCGGAAAATCTTTTCGTAGCGGATACCCTTCGGTGTAATCGTCGGGCATGAGGATCCGGCGGAGATCCGGGTGATGCCGGAAGCGAATGCCCATCATGTCATAGACTTCACGCTCCATGAAGTCTGCACCTTTCCAGAGATCCGTCAGAGAATCCACAATGCAATCCGATTCAGGCACTCGAGTTTTGAGCCGGATGCGCTGACGTTTTTTAATCGAGTAGAACTCGTACACGACCTCAAATCGCTCTTCGTCATCAGGCCAATCGACTGAACTCACGTGCACGATGTAATCGAAGTCCATGGCCGGATCGTCGTGAAGATATTGTGCGACCTCATGAAGGCGGTCCCGCGTCACGGTCACCGCGAGATCGCCGCGCCACTCCACGACTTTCACCAGGCCGATCGGGAAGGTATCCTGGATTTGGCTGGCCAATTGCTGCAATGACATGGGGGACCTAAATCTTAATTTTAAAGCCGGGCTTAACCTGGTCCGGCTGCGTCAGAAACACACGTTTGAGCATGATCCGTTCTTGCAACTTGAGAATGCCGTCAAACAGCGCCTCAGGGGTTGGAGGACAACCCGGCACATAGATATCCACCGGCACAAAGCGATCGACGCCCTGAACGACGCTATAACTGTCGTAAATATTTCCTGACGTGGCGCAGGATCCCATCGCAATGACATATTTCGGTTCTGGCATCTGGTCGTAAATTTTCCGGATCACCGGCGCCATCCGGCGACAGACGGTGCCAGCGACAATCATGAGATCCGACTGCCGTGGTGAGGCCCGGAAGACGCCGGCCCCATAACGATCCATATCGTAGCGTGACGACACCGCCGCGATCATTTCGATCGCGCAGCAGGCCAGACCGAACGTCATAGGCCAGAGCGAACCTTTGCGAGCCCAATTCACCGCTTTTTCGACCGTTGTGGTCACGATGTCTGGGGTGCCGTCCTTATCGTGACGACCGATTTGAATTAGTCCCATTCCAGGGCTCCCTTACGCCAGGCATAGACATAGGCCACCAAGAACAACCCGATGAAGACCAGCATTTCAATCAACCCGATCAACCCTATTTTGGTGAAGACCACCGCCCATGGGTAGAGAAAGATGACTTCAATATCGAAAATCACAAAGAGCATCGCGAAGATGTAGTACCGAACGGGAAACGGCATCCGAGCATCGGAAAACGGCTCCGATCCGCACTCATAGGTAGAGAGCTTCTCAGATTCTGGATACTTCGGTTGGACGAGATAACTGAGGATCAGCGTCACCACGCCAAACGCCAGCGCCACGAAAGTGAACAGCAGAATCGGGAAGTATCGGGTCAGGTACTCAAGAAGCAACTCAAAACCGCTCATAGGGCTGACCTTTCAACACCTTGAGATACAAAAGAGAGCGGGATCTTAGACCCTGGATTGCAGTGATAGCAAGCGTCCAAAGGACCTACGGTTTCGTCCCGAAAGTCCTAGGCTCTATTATGTGGATACTTATTCTGTTGCTGACTCAATAATGAACCAAGGGGAACGGCTGGATAGGCTATGACCAACCAACGACTCCACCAAACTCACGAGCTTTTGTCAGGCTGAAGTTGCTGATCTATGAGGAATTCTTCGCTTTATTGGGCGGGGTAGGTGCCATGTGATCAGATGGCATACGTAAGTGCGATGGTGGCACCTGATCGACGTAATCCCATTCTGGCTCCAGAGCCGAGAAAGCCTTGGCTTTCTTGCGTCGATGAATCTGGGTTTCGATAGGGGAACGACCGTGAGGTCGGGCTTTGTGGGCAGGCGGCAGTTCAGGCGCCATCGAATATTCCCCCTGTATGAAAGCTCTACTGACAGATCACCTTAACATCGAGTGAATTGGCGGGTCAACGAGGGCAAGACCTCAATATTCTTGACAATACAGGACTATTTGCTATGGTTCTGACAGCACTACTTGCCTTACACGAAGGACAACCACCATGACTCACTATTCAACAAAATGTGCCGTGTCTCTCATGGTTTTGACCCTGGCCACGCCACTCCCTCCTTTGGCCTGGGCAACTGACGATTTGAGTTCAGTCCAATTCGGAGAGCAGGCCTTAGCCTATTCTTCTGGATCCATTCAGCGATCGACCCCCCAAGATGGATTCGTGAACGTGATCACCGGCGACAATCAGACCACCGGAGACCACATGATCTTGGGTAGCCGGGATGTCCTCTACCTCCGGCTAAAAAATCCAGGAGATGTCGTACCTGGGGATCTTTTCACAATCTATCGACGAGTATACAAAGTCTTCCATCCCATCACTGGGCAATACTTGGGCTATTTGGTCAATCGGCTTGCCGTGGTTCAGGTGAGCCAGATTGATAAGACACTGACCACCGTCAAGGTCCTTCGCGCCTACGCTGCTGTGTCGCCTGGCGACCCCGTGATGAAGTTTGTGCTTCCGACCGAGGAGGGAGCGACCACTGATCAGCCTTCCGACGGTGATGTGGAGGGACGAATTGTAGAGTTCCAGTCCAACATGGGCCTCATGAACATGGTGGCGCAAAGAAATGTCGTCTATCTGGATCGAGGACGGGAAGACGGGGTCAGAGCCGGGGATCGCATGGACATCGTGCGGTCAGGAGGAAACCTTCCTCCACGGGTCGTGGGTGAATTAAAAATCCTCTCCATGGAGGACCGAACCTCCACGGCGTTGATCACGAAGTCGATTGCTCGTGTTCTCAAGGGCGATCGTTTCCGCGTGAAAGTTCGCGCGCCTGAAATCATGCCAATCTCTCGATCGTCCCAACAGTCTCTGGGTATTTCCCCCGTTGTCGCTCCTTCTCCAAGCAGGTTTCAAGTCCAGAATGCTGCCAAAGAAACCAGAATCAGCCTTGGCGATCTCATGAAGCAACTTCGGTTTGAATCGGGCGAAGCCACGATCAAGGCCGAAGGTTACCAGGTACTCGATGAGCTGATTGCGTATCTTAAAACCACTGCTGGCGATCGGCAGATTCGCATCGAGGGCCATGCGGATAACCGGGAAATCGGCCCCTCGCTCAAGTCGCTGTACCGGACGAATTGGGACCTGTCGAAAGCTCGGGCCGGAATCGTCCTTCGTTACTTGACCGAAAAGGGTGCCATCGATTCGGCGAAACTGTCGTCGGTTGGCTATGGGGATACCAAGCCCTTGGCCAGCAATGCCACAGAGCCGGGCAGGCAGAGAAACCGCCGTGTGGACATCGTGCTCTATTCACCTGATTCAGTGAAGGACCCGTCTGCAGCATCGACGAAGCCCGTCGAAACTGGTGAGAACGGCTACAATATGTCCCGCCTCAGTTCAGCGGAGGACGGGACTCCGATCTCTCCAATGGATTCTGCGATTCCAGCGGCTTCAACAGATCCGTCTCTGGCAACCCCCTCATCTGTCCCTACAGATCCTGCAATGGAAACCATTCCAGCATCGACTGACCAGGGCAAGCCAGATCAGACCCCTGCTGCTCCGGCCACGCCATTACAATAGGCTCCCAGAAGGATGGGGGAGGGTTGACGTTGAATCGTCAACCCTCCCCTGCATCCCCTTCCACATCCACACCGTGCCGTCTCTCTCGTTGTTCCCACTTTTCCACTGCTGCTACAATGCCGCATGATTTCGATGCAGGTGCCCCTTCCACCCATAAAGCCTGAGGCCCTTTTCGCAGATGTTATTGTGCCTCGGCATCTGGCAGGTCCGTTCACCTACCGCGTGCCATTATCACTCCGTCCCTCTTTGCGCGTGGGGCACCTCGTACTTGTACCCTTCGGACGATCGATGCTCCAAGGAGCGGTGATCGCCCTCTTCCCTGTTCTGCCCTATAGTCTCGACCCGGCACGCCTCAAGGACATTCACTCATTGCTCCCGGCGGGAGCCGCAGCAGATGTGTCCTCGAACCTGTTTGAACTCTCGCGGAAGATAGCCGAACAATATGTCGCGCCATGGGGACAATGCCTCAGGCTGGTGCTGCCACCAGCACCCAAACCCCAAGCGCAGATCAGCTACTACGAACTGACAGAGCGAGGGAGGGCTGCTCATGCGGCCCGCGAACCCTGTTCGGCAAAAGCGCGGGCATTACTCACGAAGTTGGGGAAACAATCGATCGCACTGCGTCGGCCATCCCGCAGTCCTGTCACAGCTGATCTCTTAGAAGATTTCACGGCTCGCGGATGGGTGGTGGAGAGTCAAGACTTGCCAGCTGCTACGGCGTCACCTCCCTCTCAGCTTTCCCTTCAGGCCGGACAAACCTCTTTCACCATCACCAGCCCACTGTTCCCTGATCCGGCCACAGCTTGGGCCGCACCGTTGTTCCAAGCGCTGAACCGCCAAGAAACTTCTCGGGTTCTGGTCCAGGCTCCCTGGGCCGATCGATTAAGCTTACTGCAGCAATCCATTCGTCTCGTGCTCGACCGTGGGCAAACGGCCCTCATCCTCGTAGGCGAAGCAGAACGGGCCCAATGGATTGCACGCTTGATTCGTGATGACGGGAATGGCATCTCCCCGGTCTGTGTCCATGGCGGTCTTTCAGGCCAAACCAAAGCTGCGCTGTGGGATCAGATTCAGCGGAAGGTCGCTCGAGTCATCGTGGGAACCCGTTCAGCCATCTTTCTCCCAATGACCACCATCGGAGCGATCTGGGTCGAGGAAGAAGAGGATGCGGCATTTAAAGAGGAACAGGAGCCACATTACCATGCACGGGACGTGGCCTGGCTGAGAGCACAGACTGAGCAGACCTTGCTGGTCCTGAGCTCTTCCCATCCCAGCCTTGAGACCAGAGCAGCAGTAGAACAACGCGGCGGCGTAATTTGCAAATTTCTACCACCGGATGCAAGACCGAACATACGGATCGTTGATTTACGCGATCACGGCTACGGCACAGTGCTGAGCCAGCCGCTCATTCGAGCGATCGAGCAGACGATCGGTCGCAAAGCCGGCGTCCTGCTGTTTCTGAACCGGAAGGGTTATGCCGGTGCGCTCGTCTGTCGTGACTGCGGCCAGGTCCCCCGCTGTCCTGCCTGTCGTGTCGCGCTGATGTATTCCCGGCAGGCGGGCCGACTGCACTGCTCCTACTGCGGAACCGTGGCACCCATCCCCGAGACCTGCGGCACCTGCTCCGGCCCTCGCATGCAGTCGATCGGAGAGGGGACGGAACGGGTGGAAGAGGATGCGAAGCGACTGTTTCCCCGGTCAACCGTGCTTCGGCTCGATGGAGATACCATGAAAAGGCCGGCACAAGCCGAGGCCCTCTGGCGGAGGGTCGAACAGGGAGAATGGAATATTATCGTCGGAACACAATTGCTGCTAAGGCATAGACCTCTCACAACCATGGGCCTCGTGGGGATTGTACAGGCAGATGCCGGCCTCAATGTACCGGATTTTCGATCCGCCGAACGGACCTATCACACGCTCCTCGACGCGGTCAGCCTCGCCGCCTCAGCAGAGGCCG
The DNA here is from genome assembly GCA_030684575.1 of Nitrospirota bacterium. NCBI lineage: Bacteria > Pseudomonadati > Nitrospirota > Nitrospirota bacterium. The sequence goes on from JAUXVD010000020.1 coordinate 50,148, forward strand.
GTGGCCAAGTTTTCATACAAACCTCTCTCGCCTCTCATCATGCGATTCAGGCTGTGGTCCAGAACGACGAATCCGTTTTTGTCTCGGAAGAGCTCTCCCAGCGGATGGCCTTGGGATATCCACCGGCGGTCTATCTCATTGCCCTCCTCGTATCTGGGACCGACGAGAACATGGTGCGTAACGCGGCCACAACATGGGTGGCCCGACTTATCGCCTGCGCGTCGCCCTCCGTGGTTGGACAAAGCGCCACGGCCAAAACCCATTCAACGGCTCAACCGATTGGCCGTCCAGACCGTCTCACAGTGCTGGGGCCGGTTCCATCTGCGGTGGCGAAACTCCGGGGACGGTATCGATGGCAGATACTTGTGAAGTCGCTGGAACGGGACGTGGGACTCGACGCGGTACGGACCACGGTGAAGGAACTGGAGCGGACGTATCAGCGCCGGGGGATCAAGTTCGACGTCGACGTCGATCCGATCGAGATGCGCTAGGTGCGATCTTGTTCTGCTGAGGCGGCTCAACGTGTGACACAACTGAATCGCTCATGGGTACGTCGGGTGATGGGGCGACGAGGGGTTGACCGATTCGCTTGAACAGCCCGTAGGAAAAGGTGATCCAAAATATTGCCGAAAAGAGGCCTGTCAGCACAGCCGAGAGGATCGTTCCCATCTGATCGTCGGTCGGCTCTGCCGTGATCGACCGGACCTGCACCATCGTGACGATGGGCCAGGCCAGACTCTCCAGCCCAATCAACAGAGTCGCCCAGGCCCAGACCAGTGCAATGGTCCGCCCCCGCCAGAGGAGAAAGCCTGCAACCGCCCCTACGACGAGCGCAATGCCCCAGAGCGAAAACGAGTCCCACGCCAGCCAGGCACCCGCCGCCACGACAAGACTGCCCAGCAAGGCATTGAATTGAGGGCTCCACCATGTCGTGACCATATTCTTTGCTGTCCTCCGTGGATGATGCGAGAGGCAGTGTGAATTCTGACGACGTGGTTGTCAATGCAGGCGAGTTGAGAAGACGGAGGCTATGGCTGCAACTCGGCTTGGATCGTCTCGACGAGGGTTTTCATCTCAAAGGGCTTCTGAAGGGTACGGTGGGCGCCGAGCATTTTGGCAACGTCGAGAAAGTTGAGAATACCAATCATGTCGCTCCCGCCGGTGATCGCAATGACTTTCACCTTTGGAAATTCACGCCGCAACGTGGCGGTGGTCTCCAGACCATCCTGATCGGGCATCAAAATATCCATCACGACCACGTCGGCGGGGGCCAGCCGATATTGCTGGAGCGCTTCCTTCCCGTCACGCGCTTCCGTGACGTGATAACCGGCCTGCTCCAATGTTTCGCGGATTAATAGACGGATTTGGTCTTCGTCATCGACGACAAGAATAGATGGCATCACATTCCTCGACTTCGGTGAATGACTCTAACCGCGGTTCACCTTACGCAGTATCGTCAGGAGAGAACCGCCTGACTTTATCATCTCCCTGATGGGCGGGCAAACAAACAATGTATCTCGACAGGACGCAACGCCTCGACTAGAGCCGTTTAGCTCCGGCCTGCACCACCTTCTTCGTCAAGCCTGGCGCTTGACGAAGAAGGTGGCAGCTTGGGCGCGCCGTGAGATATGGAGTTTTTGGAACATGTTGGCGAGGTAATTCTTCACCGTCTTGTCGCTGAGTTGCATCGTGGTGGCGATTTCCTTGTTGGTCAACCCTTCCGCTACCAATGCCAGCACGCGCTCTTCTTGAGGAGAAAGAGATTGCCCTTGCACCGGGCCATTCTGCTCGGGCCAAGCCTTAATCCAATTCAGTGCCCGTTGGGTCAATGTTGGATTCAGAATCGATTGTCCGCTGAACACGGTGCGAATCGATCGAACCAACAGGCTGGAGTCGATGTCCTTGAGCACGTATCCCTGTGCGCCGGCCAATACCGCCGCCAGCACGGACTCCTCGTCTGCATACGACGTGAGAAAGATAATCCGTGTCGTCGGATAGCTGGCGAGAATCGCACGGCAGGCGTCGACGCCGGATCCATCGGGAAGTCGCACGTCCATCAGGACGATGTCCGGTCTCAGTCGCTTCACCGTCCGGACCGCAGCGGCCTTGGTGCCTGCCTCGCCGACAACGAGAATGCCGTGATTGTTGTGCAGGACGGTTCGCAGGCCGACACGGACCACTTCGTGATCGTCGACCAGGAGTAGTCGAATCGGCTTGGTTCTAGGGGTGGACATAGGATTCTTCTTTCGGCAAGTCCAGGACGACTCGTGTGCCCCTATCGATTTTCGAGGTGACGGTAAACCGTCCCCCGATCTTCTGCGCCCGCGCAGCCATATTAATCAATCCATGTCCGGTCCCCTTGACGGCCTCCGGACTGAAGCCACGGCCATCGTCGCGAATGCTTAACCGGACACCCTGTTTCAGCATCTTGAGCGATACCCTGGCCTCGTGGGCGCGGCCATGCCGGATGCAATTACTCACGGCTTCCTGGATCACGAGGAGCAGGTGCATCGACTGTTCAGTCGAGATGGCCTGGGCGGCACGGTCCTCGACCGCGAGGCGGACGCGCGTGGCTTGGTGCTGTGTCATGGTGTCCAGCATCTGTTGCAACGCCGTCGGCAAGTCTTTCCCCTTGAGCAGGTCTGAGTCAAGGCCTGCAATGAAGTTCCGGATTTCGTGCATGACGTGGTTTAATTGCGCAATGGCCTGGTCGAGTGAGGGACCGGCCGTCTTGCCGCTCTTCGGAGACATCATCGATTTGGTCGCTTCGAGGCCGAGCCCGACGGCGAAAAGCGACTGGAGGATGCCGTCATGCAGGTCTTGGCTGATCCGCTCGCGTTCGTCCAGGGCGGCGCGGAGATCCCGCTCGCGCCGGCGCAGGGTTTCCTCCATCCGCTTCCGCTCCGTAATGTCCGATGAGGCGCCAAGGACCATGTGTACCCGCCCCTCTTCGTCGAGCATGGGTCGTTTGACGGTCTGGAGCCAGCGGATGTTGCCTTTCGCATCCGTGAGTTGTTCTTCAGGCAGAAAGACCTCCCGGAGCGACTCAAACACTTCACGATCTTTCTGGGAGAAGTAGTCCACCTCTGTGCCATTCGGATTGAAGTGCGCATCCGTCTTCCCTATCAGCTTGTCCACCGTCGTCCCGTAGGCGTCGGCGACCGCCTGATTCACCAATGTGAAACGCCCTTCGCGGTCTTTGGCGAAAATAAAGTTCGGGTCGGTATCGATGATCTGCCGGAGAAAGGCATGGGATCGCCTGAGCTCGTCTTCCGATCGTTTGATTTGCGTAATGTCATGTGCGACGCCGATGATGCCGATCATACGACCTGTCGCATCCCGATACGGCGCTTTCGTCGTCAAGTAGGTAATGCGCTTTCCGTCGACGACCGTGCTTTCTTCCATCGTCTGTGCGGTCCCGGAGGTGAGGATCTGTCGATCGGCGGCTTTGCAGCAGGCGACCAGATCGGCTGGCCATATGGCGTCGTCGCCTTTCCCCACGACCTCCTCGGCCGTCATTCCCACGACGCGGGCGCCGGCATGGTTCATGTGAAGATAGCGCCCCTCCAGGTCTTTCACGAATATGATATCGATGGTGGTCTCCATGATGGCGGAGAGGAGCGCGTGGCTTTTCTTCAGGGCATCCTCTGCTGCTTTCTGCTCAGTGACGTCCTGCCCCACGGTGACCATGCAACGCTTTCCATGGAGCTCGATCAACTCGGCAGAGACTCGGCAATGACGCGGCTCTCCGCTCTTGTCGCGAAGTACGACCTCGGCGTTTTTGATGGTGCCGTGCGTCGTGAGCTGTTCGACGAATTGTCCACGAACCTCAGGCGTTAGCCATAGGTGGAGATCGGCACTGCTGTGTCCGCTGAGGTCTTCCCGTCGGTAGCTGAACAGCTCGAGGGCCGCATCGTTGGCGTCGACGAACAAGCCGGATTCCAGCTCTGAAATCACGACGGGATAGGGACTGGACCGGAACGCTTTGGCAAAGCGCTCTTCGCTCAAGCGGAGGGCTTCTTCAGATTGCTTCCGTTCCGTGATATCGCGTGAGATGCCGATGATGCCAACGATCTTCCCATCGGGATCTCGAAACGGCGCCTTGGTTGTCTGGTAGACGGTGTAGCGGCCGCCGAGCAGGCTTCCCTCTTCGACCGTGACAGGGGCTTCGGATTGCAGCACCTGTTGATCGGCAAGGTGGCAGGATGCGGCCAGTTCCGGCGGCCAGAGGGCGTAATCGGTCCACCCGATCACGTCTGCTAGCGGCATGCCCAGAGCTTGCGCGCCGGCCTGATTCATGTGGAGATACTGTCCCTTGCGGTTCTTCACGAAAATGACGTCGGTCGCCGCATCCATGATGGCTGACAACAAGGCATGGTGCTGTCGCAGGGCTGCTTCGGCGCGCATGCGGTCGGTCACGTCCTCATTCAGGATAATCGCCCCGAGAATCTCTCCTGCCTCGCCGCGAATCGGCACGGCGGAATTTCTGACGCTTCTCCTCGTCCCTGCCGCCGTTTCGATCTCGATCATTTCATTCAACGCGGATCCCCCTCTGGCCATGACGGTTCCGATGGCCCAGCGATGCGGCGATTCGGCATCCCTGTTCGTCGTTTCCCACCACAATTTTCCGGAATCCTGATTCGTGAGCCCGATACGGACGGCGTCGGACCAGATCTGCTTCCCGATCGCATTGCCATAGAGAACCTGCCCACGCGCATCAGTAAACCAGACTCCGACGGGCAGAGTATCGAGCACGGTTCGCAACTGCTGTTCGCTTCGCCGAAGGTCCTGGTGGGCTTGTTTCAATTCGGTAATGTCATCGAAGAAGGCCACCCAATGGGTGATGGCTCCGTCGGCATTCCGCATAGGGGCCGACCAGAGTTTGATGTCGATCAACGACCCGTCTTTCCGGAGCCGTCTCAACTCGAGGCCTCTGGCCCCGCCATCCCGGATCGATTCATTCCATATCCGTTCGGACTCGGCCTCTTCACCAGGAGGAACCCAGGGGAACGATCTCCCCAGCACGTCCGCCTCTGTCCAGCCGAACATGGTCTGAGCCCCGGGATTCCAACTCAACAGCGTCCCCTCCGCATCGGTCGTGACGAGCGCCAATGGGGCGACCTCAATGAGGGCCTTGAGATGGTCACTGGTACGGCACAACTGTTCCTCTGCCCGCTTGCGCTCGGTAATGTCACGCACAAACGCATAGTCGAGCTCCTTGCCTTCGTGCACAATAAAGTTGGCAACGACTTCCACCGGATAGATCTCCCCGGACTTGCTGCGATGCCGGGTTTCAAGACGCAGCAACTTTTTCCGTTTGAACTCTTCCCAGAACGTGGTCCAGACGTCCGGTGAAAAATCAGGATCGATGTCCATCACCGATTTGGTCAGTAATTCCTCTTTCGTATAGCCCAAGCGCTGACATGCCGACTCGTTGACGTCCAGAAAATATCCGTCGCTGCCGATGACGAAAATGAATTCAGTGGCATGATCGACCGCATATTGCGTCGTCCTCAGTCGGTCTTCCACCCGCTTGCGTTCGGTGATGTCGGAGTAGAGGCCGAGAATGGCGGGCTTGCCGTTCCAGGTGATACGGGCGGCTTCGACTTGCACCGGGAGCGTGGTCCCGTCCAGCTTTTGGTAGACACGCTCGGCTCGATGGACCGAGGTTCCGCCAGTGAGCAGCCGTCGCACATTCTCCCGAACCTCCTGGTGGTAATCCGGATGGATGAAGTCGAACGTGGGCCGTTTTAGAATTTCAGCGGGATCCGTGGCTCCCATAAGTTGGGCGCCTGTTTGGTTCACATAAACGGTCCGTCCTTCGGAAAAAACGAACACGCCTGATGGGGAGAGCTCAACCAGGGTTCGATAGCGTACCTCGCTCTCCCGCAAGGCCTCTTCCGCCCGCTTGCGTTCGGTAATGTCGCGCACAAAGGCGCAGTGAAGCTCCTGCCCGTCGTAGGAGAGATAGTTGATCTGTACTTCAACGGGGATCAACTGGCCTGCCTTGGACCGATGGAAGGTCTCAAGGGCCATGGTCTTGCACTGTTGGGTTTCTGCCCAGAATACGGGCCACCCGTCGGCCTGGAAATCAGGATTCAAGTCGTGGATCGTCATCGCGCACAACTCGGCTTTCGAATATCCCAGCATCAGACTTGCAGCCTCGTTCACCTCGATAATTCGAGCCTCGCGATTGATCCAGTAGACTGCGTCCACGGCGTGATCGATTGTGAATTGCGCGAGCCGTAGCTTGCTCTCGGCCCGTTTGCGTTCGGTAATGTCGCGCACAAACGCGCTCAAAACGGGCTGATCTCCGACTTGGGTCGAGGCCATGGCAAACTCTACCGGAAACTCATGACCGTCCCGATGGAGGGCGGAGAACTCAAGTCGCCGTTTCGCTCCAAGGCTTTCCTGGTTCTGCACCACCCGCTGAACTCCGGCGAAATGCGCGTCCCGGAATTGAGGGGGGATGATCGTGTCGCTCAACCCGCGCCCGATCGCTTCATGAGCGGAGTAGCCGAACGTAGCCTCTGCCTGTGGATTCCACCCGACGATGCGGCCGTCCATATCGATGGCAATGATGGCATCCAATGCTGTTTCAACAATCGAACGGCTCCGGGCTTCACTGTCGCGCAATGTGTCTTCTGCCTGCTTGCGCGCGGTGATGTCCGATTCAGAACCGGCCATTCGAAGTGCGGTTCCATCGTCCGCCCAAAGCGCTGCGCCTCGATCCAAAATCCACATATAGGACCCGTCTTTTCTCTGGACCCGATATTCTTCACAAAACTCCGACGCCTGTTTGGTCAAATAGGCGTCGAGACTCCGGAGCACGCGCTCGAGATCCTCTGGATGGATACGGCATTGCCATTCGTCGACGTGATTCGTGATCTCGTGATCATCGAACCCACGTAAGGCCTTCCAGCGCGGGGAAAAAAAGACCTCTCCTGTCGAAATGTTCCAATCCCAGATGCCGTCGTTGCTGCCTTGCAAGGCGAGCTGCCACCGTTCTTCGCTCGAACGAAGCGCCTGTTCAATTGTCTTCCGTTCGGTGATATCGAGGACGGTTCCGGCCATACTGAGCGGGTGGCCGGTGGCGTCTCGATGGACTTCGCCGCGCGCATGCACCACATGCACGGCACTGTTCGGACAGACAATGCGGTACTCCATATCGAAGGGGGTCGTTCCCAGGAGCGCATCGTTGATCGTCGCCAAGACCCGGTCGTGGTCGTCAGGGAGTAATGCGGTCAAGAATGTGTCCAAGCTGGGGGTCGTGGAACCTGGCTCATGGCCGAAGATCCGGTACATCTCATCCGACCAGAGGATCTTGTGGTTGTCGATGTCCCATTCCCAACTCCCCAAATGGGCGAGCGCCTGCGCATCGACGAGATGACGCCGCTGTTGCTTCAGGGCTTCTTCCGCCCGCTTCATGTCGGATATGTCTCGCGCCACTCCGGTGATACCGATCGGCAGACCCTGCTGGTTCTTCAGGAGGGCGCCGGTCCAGCGATAGGGAATGAGGCAATGTTCTTTGGTCAGCAGATGGCCGAGGAGTTCTGCGTACCCCTCCGTGAAGGCTTGCTGAATGGCCGCCATGGTAGGGGCCTGTTCTTCCGCTGGGACAAAGTGCAAGGCCGGCTTGTTCATGAGCTCTGCTGAGGTGTATCCGGTGACCGCTTCGAGCCGGCTGTTCCAGTTCACCAAATTTCCCGCACAATCCAACGTAAACAGGATGTCGGGGATGGTCTCCATAATATTCTGGCGGTCGAGCAGAGCCTGCTGGCGCTCTTCTTCGACGCGTTTCCGCTCGGTGATATCGCGAACGAGGCCACAGGTATAGCCTTCCCCCTGATATTCCAGGTAGATGACTGACACCTCGATGGGAAACTCCGTTCCATCTTTGCGCCGATGGACCGATTCATACAGAGCGGTCGTTCCTTGCTTGACCTGATCGAGGCGTTGTTGAAATCGAGAGGGATCGTGATGCGGGACGATATCCGAAATGCTGAGTGCAAGCAGTTCCTCTATCGAGTAACCCAGCGCGCGACGGGCGGCCTCATTCGCGTAGACCAATCGCTGTGATTCGTCGGCCCACAAAACCCCGTCGACTGCATGGTCGACGGAATATTGGGTGAACTGCAGGCGACGGTCGATGTCGCGTTGCGCGACTTCGGCGCGATAGCGATGCAATTCGGCGGTCGTGCGGGAGGCAAAGACCTCCATGAGTGATTTGAGCCGGTCAGAATTGCGGAGCGGCTTGGTATCCATCACGATTAAGAGTCCGACGACTTCTCCGGCCTTATTTTTGAGCGAGACGCCGCAGTGACTTTCGACGCCCAGGGTGGCCAGGTTGGGAAAGTGCGGGAACCGGGCTTGCACGCCCTGTTCGAAACACCAGAACGGAGAATCCAGCCCGGTGCCGCAGGGCGCATGTTCCAGGGCATATTCGATGTTCTCGATCAGCACGCCTCCGACCGACACGGCGAGTGTGCGGAGAATCTTTGTCTCGTCGCCCACGACCTCGCCGACGATGGCATATTGAACTTGCAGGGTGGCGGTCAGGTGAGTCACAAGCGACGCAAAAAACTCATCGCCGGTGTCTGCGGCAGTCCCTTCGATAATGGTGCGGAGCAGATGCGACTGTTCCTGGAGATCCTGCATCGCCTGCTCAAGGTGCCGGCTTTGCGCTTCCATCGCATGGTCTCGTTCGGCGACTTGGCATGTGAGGGCGGCGACCTGTGATCGCAGGGATTCGAGTTCTGACAGATGATCGGCACTGCTCATAGTGCAACTCCTCGCCGCGTGCAATGGTCGGGTAAAATGGCTGAGTGCGGATGTGGACGGCGAGATCGGGGATGCGCCGTCACAGGGTGCGTTGAAGGCCCGTGGTCGTGCTGGTTCGGGAGAGAGTCTGGAGTCTGGGGGTCGGACGGCTCGCTATAGAACAACGGGATACGCCATGACAGCGTATGCGTTGAATGCAGATCTGGTTGCAAGAACCGCATGGCGCCCACCCAGTCTGGTTGGTTCTGCAGGGTCACGTGAGAGGGCGCCAGTGTCCTATGGGGGGGCGTGAAAAGTCTAGACCCATATGGATCTAGCGACGGTTCCAGGACGTGTGGCGAAGATTGCGGACAGAATGTGGGTCAACAAGAAGGAGGAGCGTTTGCGCGGCATGCCTCGCGAACCGGTTCTCATGAGGACAGGAACGGAACAATGTTCTGTTGGTGCCGAAGGCGGGACTTGAACCCGCACGGCTTGCGCCACACGCCCCTCAAACGTGCGTGTCTGCCATTTCACCACTTCGGCATCAGAGGTCGTTTCAACGACGAGGGAGGCGCATTATAGAAGTGGGCCAAAATCCTTGTCAATCCATAGTCGCTCCGGTAGAATCGGGCGGCTCATAGTCACCGGGTCCCCCAACGTTGTGCAGAGTCACCAGATCCTCACCCCCACGCTCGATGATGCCGCTGAACGGCAGAGCGACAAGCCTGTCGCCGCGCTGTTCGACGTCGACAACACGCTGCTGCCTGGAATCGCCAGCGAAGTACGATTCTTTCGGTATTTGTGGCGCCGCGGCCTGGTGGGATGGGGCGAGCTGAGCCGGAGCGCGGCCTGGCTGGTGCAGCATGTACCCCCATTCTCGCTGCACTCGCTCCGGGAACGAAAACTCTATCTGGCAGGGAAGCGCCCTGCCGACATCGAATCCTGTGCGAGGGAGTTCTGTCAGAGCGACATGATCGGCAAGGTATCCCGAGAGGGCCGCGCGAGATTGGACGCGCATCGCCAGGCCGGGCACCAGTTGATTCTTGTGACCGGCGCGCCAAACTTTTTGATTGAGCCTCTTGCAGATTTCTTGGACGTCCCGACGGTCTTTGCGGCGAAACCGGAGCAACGGGATTCCCTCTATACCGGCGCCTTGATTCCCCCGCTGCCCTATGGCCGGGGCAAACGTGAACTGATTCTCGCTCATGCGCAGGATCGGGGCCTCGATTTAGCCGGGTCCTACGCCTATGGCGACAGTCCCGGCGATTACGACCTTCTTGAACTGGTCAGGTACCCCTTGGTGGTCAACCCGATCAGGGGCATGGCTCTCATGGCGAGCCGGCGAGGGTGGCCGGTCGTCAAATGGGAATAAAGACGTGAATCGTTCAATGTTAACCATTTCTGCGACAAGACCGCGTCTCCACGTTTCCGCCATGCGCGTCACGTCTTGAGCTATGCGCATCACCGAAATCTTTCATAGCATTCAAGGTGAATCGAGCTACGCCGGACAACCCTGCGTGTTTGTGCGGTTGACCGGCTGCCCGCTTCGCTGCACCTGGTGCGATACCGACTACTCATTTTACGGAGGACAGGAGTCCCCCCTGGATGCCGTCTTGGAGAAGGTACACAGTTACGGGTGCCGCCTGGTGGAGGTGACCGGAGGAGAGCCGCTCGCTCAGCCTGAAAGTCTCCCCCTCATGACCAAACTCTGTGATGCCGGCTTTACGGTGCTGCTTGAGACCAGCGGCGCCATCGATATTACCCCCGTCGATCCACGGGTCCATGTCATCCTGGACGTGAAATGCCCGGGGAGCGGCATGACGGATCGGATGCATTGGCCGAACCTTTCCAGGCTGACCGCCAAGGATGAGGCGAAGTTTGTCCTGGCCGACCGAGCCGATTACGACTGGGCCCGGGAAGTGCTTGTTGAGCATGACTTGGCCGGTCGTTGTCCGGTGCATTTCAGCCCGGTCTTTGCGTCGCTTGATCTGCGACAGCTGGCTGAGTGGATCCTGGCCGATCGCCTGCCGGTCCGTTTTCAATTGCAGATGCACAAATACATCTGGGCGCCGGACATGCGCGGGGTGTGAAAAATAGCTGTCGGCGTTCAGCCGTCAGCTCTCAATTTTGGCTGAAAGCTGAGCGCTGATAGCTGACTGCTTCAACAAGGAGAGATGAATGAAAATCATGCGGGTCACGGTACAGGTCGGAAAAGTAGAAACCGCTGCCACAGAGGTATTGGTCCTCACGCACTGCGACGGAGAGGGCTTGGGCACACAGGATGCGGCCCTGCTCGATCGAGCCCTCGGGGGTTCGTTGCGCAAGCTGCTGCAATCCAAGGAGTTCGAAGGCAAGGCCAACGAAGTCTTGCTCTACCACACACAGGGCTCAGTACCGGCCAAACGGTTGATACTGGTCGGCTTGGGCAAGAAGAAAGACGTCACGCTGGAGACGATCCGGCAAGCGATGGGCACCGCGGCGAAGCGTGCCCGTCAGGCGAAGGCCGGGTCCTTGACCGTGGTGTTTCCCACGGTAACCCCCGCCGGGATGTCATCGGTGGAAGTGGCGCAAGCGATGGTGGAAGGGGCGATCCTCGGCAGTTATCAGTTCACCGTCTATCGGACCGCGGCGGCAGAACATGCCGTCGAAGGGATGAAGATTCTCATCCCGCAGAAGGGTCAGCTGAAGCAGGTGAGCGAAGGGGTCCGGCGCGGCGTCGCCACGGCAGAAGCCACGGTGTTCGTTCGCGACCTCTGCAATCATCCCTCCAATGTCCTCACGCCGACGAAGGTTGCCGAGGAAGCGAAAGCGATTGCGAAGGCCGAGAAGATTTCGATCAAGATTCTTGAGCAGAAAGAAATGGAGCGCTTGGGGATGGGAGCGCTGCTGGGCGTCGCGCGCGGGAGCCAGGAGCCGCCTAAGTTCATCATCCTGGAATACAACGGGGCCAAGAAGAAAGACGAGCGCCCGGTTGTGCTGGTCGGGAAGACGATTACCTTCGATACGGGAGGGATCTCACTGAAGACCGCCGAAAACATGGAACGCATGAAGGCCGATATGACGGGAGGAGCCGAGGTCCTCGCCTCGATCCGCGCGGCGTCCAGACTCAAACTCCCGCTGCGTCTCATCAGTATCCTGCCTGTGGCGGAAAACATGCCGGGCGGCAGGGCGATGAAGCCAGGCGATGTCGTGACCACGCTCTCAGGAAAAACGGTTGAAGTGCAGAACACGGATGCAGAAGGGCGGCTCATCCTGGCCGACGGCCTGGCCTATGCGATGCGGTACAAGCCGGCGGCCCTGATCGACATTGCAACCCTCACGGGAGCCTGTGTTGTGGCGCTCGGCCAATTTGCGATCGGCATGTTCGGCACTGATCAAGCACTCAAAGAACAGGTCCGGAAGTCAGGGCAGAAGGCGGGCGAGCGGGTCTGGGAGATGCCTCTGTGGGAGGAATACTTCGAACAGCTTAAGAGCGATGTGGCCGACATGCGCAACATCGGCGGACGTGGCGGCGGCATGATCACCGCAGCGCTCTTTCTGAGCAAGTTCGTAGGCGACTGCCCTTGGGTGCACCTCGATATCGCCAGTACGGATTGGAGCGAACGGGAACGCGCCTACGTGCCGAAGGGACCCACCGCGATCGGGACCAGGCTGTTGTTGCAATACCTGATCGATCGGAGCCTGTAGCAGCCTGTCAGCAGGGGAGCACAATCGTATGACGACGCGTGACAAAATCGGACAGCTCTTTATGGTCGGGTTTCTCGGCACGTCAGTGACCCGCGACCTGGCCTCCTTTATCAAGGAATACAAGCCTGGCGGTGTCATTCTGTTCTCGCGAAACCTCGAATCCGTCGAGCAGATGGTCGACTTGACCAACGATCTCCAGGCCTGTAGCCCCCATTCGCCGCTGTTGATCTCCATCGACCAAGAAGGGGGTCGGGTCTCCCGTCTTCCCAAGGGCTTTACAATTTTCCCGCCCTGCGAATTGCTCGGTCGCGCAAACTCGACCGAATTAGCCTATGCGGCTGCGGCAACCATTGCCAAAGAGCTGCGGGCAGTAGGCGTGAACATGAATATGGCGCCAGTGCTCGATGTGAACAGCAATCCGGATAATCCGGTTATCGGCGACCGCGCGTTCGGGGCGACGCCCGATGTGGTCTGCGAGTTGGGACTGGCGACGGCGGCGGGGCTGCAAGACAACAACGTTGTGGCCTGCGGGAAACACTTTCCCGGTCACGGCGATACGAATGTCGATTCCCACAAAGAGCTTCCGGTCGTCGCCGCCTCGCGCGAGCGATTGGAGACGGTCGAGTTTCCCCCGTTCCGCCGGGCCGTGACGCAGGGTATCGCGTCGATGATGACGGCGCATGTGCTCTACCGAACCCTCGACCCTGAGCTGCCCGCCACGCTCTCGCCGACCATCATCAATGGATTATTGCGCCAGGAGCTGCGGTACGATGGAGTGGTTTTGACGGACGACTTAGAGATGCACGCGATCATCGACCACTATGGCATAGAAGACGCGGCGGTTCGTGCGATGTCGGCAGGCTGCGACGTCTTGCTAATTTGCAAAGATCGGGATCGGGAAATCGCCGCCTTCGAGGCCGTGGAGCAGGCGGTCGCATCGGGCACGATTTCGATGGAGAGGCTGAGCCTTTCAGCTTCTCGGATTGCCCGCCTGAAAGGCCGGTTTGTGTTGCCGTATAAACCGGTGACGATCTCCGACGCGAAACTCATAGCCGGGTGCCGGTCTCATCAGATGTTATTGCGCACAATCGATCAGGTTCGCGAGCGGTTATCGAACGTTGCGACGTGATAATGCGAGAATGATGTGACGTTAGCCGGCTGCGCGAATAGGCCGCCCAGCAAGGCCGCAGCCGCGAACATACCGGAGGCGTAGCCTCGGGGCTACGTTGAGGAGGCGTTCGAGGCAAGTACGACGCTGGCGGACTGTTTGAGCAGCCGCCTAGCGATAGGGGGAAATGTGGCACTCAAGAAAGGCGATATCCTGGACGAGTTCAAACGGCATCAACATGCCTGTGGATTGATCGTCAAAGTCATGGGCGGCGGCGAGGGATTTGAAAAGATCGTCTGTTGCGGTCATGATCTGACGGAAGAGGATCTGGTCCCCGATGTTGCGATTGTGCGTGGTCGGGAAAAGGGGGACTTGCCTCCCGCTGTCGTGCTTGATGAAAAGAAGCTGCACCCCGACTCGTGCGGGCTTCGCGTCATGATCATCGATGGTGGAGCCGGTTTTACGGAAATTCGTTGCTGTGGTCATTCCTTGACGTCCAGCTCGATGAAAGAGCTGACATACGGCCAGTTGCGTGGGCCAGCGCCGGGGCAGAATGCGCCTCCTGGCACTGCGTAATTCGAACAGACTGGAGGGCTTCGTGCAGAATCGAAAAGAGCTGATGAAACGGTGGTGCGGGATCATGGAATGGCTCGATCGGCTCGGCTACATGACTGCAGGGTTCAGCCTTCTCATCCTCGGCATGCTCATCTTCACCCATGCCTGGTATACCTTCATCATCAAGGCCAATCAGGCCGGCCTCTTGCCCTCAGGCCTCAAGCTGTTGAACGACCTGCTGCTCGTCATTATTCTGCTGGAGTTGTTCCGCACCGTCATCCGGTTTCTCCAGACCGAAGTCCTGGATCTTGAGCCCTACCTTGCGGTCGGCATCATCGCCTGTACGAGACGCGTCCTGACCGCCAGTGCGGAGCTTTCCCATTTGACCGCGATGACCGACACACAGTTCTATCAGTATCTCATGGACGTAGGTATGAACGTCACGGTCATCATGGTGCTCACCATCGGAGTCTTCCTCGTCCGCAAACGCCCGGCACAACCTACGGTCACGTTGTCGTAGCCTTCCGCTTGTTCTACTCCCCTATTATTTTATTAAGAGTCAGGGATGCGGGCTCCCTAACTGCGCGCGTCCAACAAGTACTTCCCCCCTTTCCCTTTCTCCATATCTCCTCAAGAGGAGGGGCCAAGGTTGCCCTCAACTGCGTGCATCGAACGAGCACAGTTTCATCGTGCGCGTTCTGCGAGCAAGGAGGGCACCTGGCCCCCTCCCTCCTTGCCCTCGATGCACCTCTTATGGCATCATGCCACCCTCTTGGAGACGGGCATGGCACATTTGCTCGAATACGCCGGTTCCCTGCATATCTATCTTGGACCCTATCGCGGGAATCCGATCGCCTTGTATTTGAAGCGGACGGAAACCGGGTGCCAGATCGGCCCAAGGGCCTACCCGTGGAATGACGTCGTTGGGAGTGGTGACACTCCGAATAAAGCAGCGGCGGATTTTGAAGAAAAATGGAAGACGAAGGGTCTCTCGGCGGATATGTACTCCGGTCCTTCATGGGAAGGCGGCATCAAACCGGAACGACCTGCCCCACCCAAGCCGCCCGCCCCTCCTAAGCCAGCGGTAGCCGCTACGCCATCAGCTGCTGCCCAGCCTGTCGCATCCCCAGCCGCTCCGACTGCACCAGCTCCCATGACACCTGCTCCGGCAGCTCAGCCAGCGAACGAGTCGAACTAACCAAATCTATTTAGAATGTACCCGTTGGGAAGCGGCCTTGAGGGAAGGGCTGGCCAGTTTGCTATGCTTCAAACCATATCCCATGTAGACCACAATGCCAATGGCGGTCCAGACGACGAACCTGACCCAGGTCACCCAGGGGAGAAAACTCATAAGGCCGAGACAAGACAGTATGCCTAGGATGGGAACAAGCGGCATGAGCGGCAGACGGAATGGCCGGGACTGGTTGGGTTTCGTGTAGCGCAGAATGACGACTCCAATACAGACGAGAACAAACGCGAAGAGCGTGCCGACATTCGTCATATCCGCCGCGTCACCGATAGGAATCAGCGCCGCAAGCGTAGCCACGGCAATGCCCGTGAGAATGGTGGCGTAGTGCGGCGTGCCATACCGAGGATGCACGGTTGAAAGCCAGGGGCTCAAGAGGTGATCACGCGACATGGCGAAAAAGACCCGAATCTGGCCCAGCATCATCACCACAAGCACACTGGTAATCCCGGCGACGGCTCCAATCGCCACAATCGCCGAGCCCCACTTGAACCCCACCATACTCAACGCTTCAGCCACCGGCGCATGGATGTCGATCTGCGAAGAAGGCACCAAGCCGGTCAGAACAGCGGCCACGGCAATATAGAGGACCGTGCAGATGCTCAGTGAGGCAATGATGGCGATCGGAAGATCCCGCTGAGGGTTTTTCGCTTCCTCAGCCGTCGTTGAGATGGCGTCGAATCCGATATAGGCGAAGAATACAATTGCCGCTGCGGCACCGACGCCGGCAAATCCCTGCGGCATGAAGGGCGTCCAATTGTCTGCGTTCACGGCGGGCGTTCCCACCGCGATGAAAAAGAGGATGACCGCGAGCTTCAAACAGACAACGATGCCTGTGGCGCGAGCGCTTTCCTTAATTCCAATAACGAGGATGATGGTGACGAGTAACACGATAATCGCGGCAGGGAAGTTGGCAACACCACCATCTGGTCCTCCTGGCGGATGTGTCGCCCAATATGGAAGTTCGAGCCCGGCCAAGCTGAGTAGTTTATTGAAATAGCCGGACCACCCGATGGCAACCGCAACACAAGCCACTCCATATTCGAGAATCAAGTTCCAGCCGGTAATCCAAGCCAAAAATTCTCCCAACGTGGCATATGAATAGGTATAGGCAGAGCCGGCCACGGGAATCATGGTGGAAAATTCTGCATAGCAGAGGGCCGCGAGGGCGCAGGTCAGGCCGGAGAGCACGAAGGAAAGAATAATTCCAGGCCCTGCCCCCGGTCGGTAGGCATCGCCGACAATGGCGGTGCCGATCAGAACGAAGATGCCGGTGCCGATGATCGCCCCGATGCCGAGTGCGGTCAGATCCCAGGCCGTCAGCGTTTTTTTTAAACGGTGGTCGGGATGGTCTGCATCTGCGAGGATCTGCTCGATGGATTTCGTTTGGAAAAGACGGCGAATCATCGCCCATCCCCTGCGGGTGGGAGGAGAAGCTGCTGGCCGGTCAAACGATTCTCGTTCCATATTCAGTGAAGTATAGCAGGCGCCGGTGCACCGCTCGCAGTCCGGTCCGAAGCGGACGTCTCTGTGCTCATGATGCGGAGCGGCGGGCGGCGCGCAAAAATGCCTCGAACAGGCGCCGGTGGTGGAGATGCTGCTCGAAAAGAAATTCAGGGTGCCACTGGATGCCGAGAAAAAAACGCTGCGTCGACGATTCGATCGCTTCCACGATACCATCGGGAGCCACTGCGCTGGCGATCAACGACGGTGCGACAGCCTTGACCGATTGATGATGTGAACTGTTCACCCGCATCGAAACCGACCGGACGATACGGCGTAATAGGCTGCCTGACGCCACGGTCACGGTGTGACTGAGATTCGTCGCAGAAGTCCGTTGCCGATGCTGAAGCGGTGTTGCGACCTGAGACGCAATGTCCTGAAACAAACTGCCGCCACAGGCAACATTCATCGTCTGCATGCCTCCGCAGATGCCGAGCAACGGGAGGTCGGCCTTCCTTGCCAGGTACACCATGTCCAGTTCGAAGTTTGCGCGGCGCGCGCTGACAAGGCCGAACGGAAAACGTTGGCGCTCACCGTACAATGTTGGGGGCAAGTCCGGACCGCTTCCGGTGAGGAGGAGTCCGTCAAGCTGCCCGAGAAGGCGCCGTCTCGTGGCTCGATCTGCAAGGAGGGGAAGCACGAGCGGGATGCCTCCCAATTCTTCGATGGCACGAATGTAGCGCGCACGTAAAAAATAGGTGGGCTCACGCCCACCCCATTCTTTCCGATCACCGGCGTTGAAATCTGGTGTGACGCCGATGATCGGTTTCATCGGCTAGCGGATGGGTTCCGAAACAGGGACTGAGGCCGGTTCATCGTTCGAATCAGCGACTCCGAGGAAACGGATGGGTCGATTGCCTTGGAGATGATCCGGAGTCAGGATATAGGTCCCATAGAGACTCGTGGTCCAAATACTTTTGGCCGCTTGTTCATTCCCGCCGGAGAACGCATAGGCGAGGCCTCCGACAACCCCTCCACCGATGGCGAAGGCCAGCTTCAGCGGAAGATACAACAGGGTAGAGACACCAGCAGCGGCCTGCATGCCCGCGGTTGATGCGCTTCCACCTTCTGTGCCTTCTTGACTCCAGGCCGAGGGCACCATGGTAATGGTGCAGAGGACCAGGAGCAGAACGGCTGCCACAAGCTTAAAGCTGGAACCGGCACGGGAACGATTGGATGACACTGAATTGATGTTCACGAAAAATCCTCCTTCTTCGACAGCGCGAGCTGAGCGATAATGGTTGACCCCGGAGCCACTCACCTCTGTTGTAGGGGTAGTGGGGTTATAACAAATTCAGCACTGATTGCAAACCCCCTGCCGCGCTCAGGGAGAGCGCTTCATGGAGCGGTGACATCTCCCTGTACGAGGTCCAGTTCAGTAGCAATGTACGCGGCGATGAAGTTCGTACGCTTGATCGCAGTATCCCGAACCTCAACAATCCATGTGTCATCTGCGAGACATTGGTTGTCTTGCGTGATGCCAGAATGCAGCAGTAAGTCGAGCTTGCACCAGCAGACCGCTTGAATAAACAGTTCGTGCGCGCGCGCCTCCTTCGAGGAACGATCTTCCTCTGGGAGATCGTTCAAGGCCTGCGCCAACCAGTGAGGCAGCGCCATATCAGCCTGGAGCTGATCGATTTGCGCGTCCGTGATCGCGACGGCGACCTGAACTCCACCCTTCCAACTCCGCTTCTTGACATTGAAGACACAGGAGGACGTGAAGGGTCTTCCCTCCACCGGTTGTGGTCCGACAAACAGGGTCACACGAAATTGAGAAGGTTCTGGTCCATGCTCGACGGTCATGCGGCCCATTGTACCATGATCGTCGATCGCCTCGCCGCCACATTGACGGCTTACTGGCCCGACGAATATGATGCTTGAATGATGACCGAGGCCATCCAGCAACGTATCAGCAAAATTCAGCATTCGCTTCGCGATGCCAGAATCGACGGCTGGCTCTTCTATGACTTCCGCTACAGCGATCCCCTCGCCTATCGCATCCTCCAGCTCGACCCGACCCTCCATGTGACGAGGCGCTGGTATTACTGGATTCCCGCGCAGGGAGATCCCGTCAAACTGTTACATCGCATCGAGCCCCATGTACTGGATACCCTGCCGGGACAGACCGACTGTTATGTGTCGTGGGAGCAGCAACGGCAGATCCTCGGGCGCCTGCTGGACGGAAGCCCTCGTATTGCGATGCAGTATTCTCCGCTGAATGCGGTGCCCTACGTGTCGCGCGTGGATGCCGGCACGATCGAATTGATCAGGAGTTACGGTGTCGAGGTAGTCAGTTCGGCGGATTTGATCCAGGTGTTCGAAGCCTGCTGGACGGACCGTCAACTCGAATCGCATCAATATGCCGCTGCGGCCCTCCGGCGCATCGTCGACGAAACGTTCGGTCATGTGCATGAGGCGATCGCGCAAGGGCGGAGTCTCACTGAATACGGAGTCCAGCAGTTCATCTTGTTGCGCATCCAAGATGCCGGGATGGTCACGTCGAGTGCACCGATTGCCGCCGTCAATGCCCACAGCGCAGACCCGCATTACGGCCCGACAGAGGTTGGGTCTGCCGACGTCACGCGCGATGCGCTGCTGTTGATCGACCTCTGGGCCAAGCAAGCGGAAACCGGATCGGTATATGCCGATATCACCTGGACCGGGTATGTCGGCAAGACGGTGCCGGCAAAACAGCGCGACATATTCGACTTGGTCCGGGCGGGACGGGACGCGGCCTTGACCTTCGCCAAGACAGAAATTTCTGCCGGCCATCGTCCGTTCGGCTGGGAAGTTGACGCGGCCTGCCGCCAGGTTATCCAACGAGGCGGCTACGGGGAGCAGTTCGTCCACCGCACAGGCCATTCCATCGGTGAAGAGGTCCATGGCAACGGAGCCAACATTGATGGTTTGGAAACACAAGATACCCGCCGACTCATGCCGAAAACCTGCTTCTCGATCGAGCCGGGCATCTATTTACCAGGCGAGTTTGGGATTAGGAGCGAGCTGGATGTGTACCTCTCCGACCATGAGGCGCTGGTGTTTGGCTTGCCGTTGCAAACCGAAATCATACCGATTTTCTAGCCCGGCCCTTCCTTGACAGTGCCTCCTCCTGGCCTATAGAGTTGCATGAATTCTCAATAGGGGCAGGGCCGTCGGCGATTTTTTGGATAAAGGAACCACGCCATGTTTGGTACCATGGGGATCTCGGAACTGATCATCATCCTCGTCATCGTCCTCATCATTTTCGGGGCAGGCAAACTCCCCCAAATCGGTGAAGGGGTGGGCAAGGCGCTCAAGGGATTCAAGAAAGAAGTCAACGAGATCCCCCCGCAAGCGGATGCGGCATCGCCCGACGTCACGCAACCGGAGCCGATGCAAGTCCAGCCGACCATTCAGGCTGCACCAGTGGTGGCGCAGGGACAGGCTCCGGCCGCGCCGAAACCGACGGCACCCTATACGCCTGGCCCAGAACTCACACCTGGAACGACCGCCGCATTAATGTACAACATGGCGGCCCAGCCACAGGCTCCTCGACCAGCGTCGGCCCCGTCAGCCTCCACCCAATCAGCCGCGCAGGGTCAGCAACCTCCCACGATGGAAGAGCGCGCGGCGGCTCCCTCCCCGATGATGAAGGCACAGTACCCGCCTCTTCCACCTGGTGCGCAGGCAAAACCTGTGGCCAAACGCCCCTCTGCCATCGTCAACAAGGATGCCGTGGCCCGCGTCCAAGCCCAGCAAGCAGCCATGAAAGCCCAAGCCGCACAACCGGCCGGCATCTCTCCGGGGGACATGCAAAGCCTGGGAGAAGGACTGGGCGATGCGTTGCGAACCTTTAAGCAAGCCGTCGCCGATGTCCGTAATTCCGTCGATCCGGAGATGCGAACAATCCAGGCCGAAATGGACTCTGCCCAGAAGGAATTTCAACAATCCATCGAAGCAGCCAAAGAAATGCCGGCCTTGCACGAAGAGCCTCCTAAACAAGCGTGAGCCGGAGTACGGTCTTCATCAACCTGCCCGCTACCAGGGACCCGCTTTCTCGTACGACCTCTGCCACCATCGCTTGTACAGTCGTCCTGACCCTCCTCTGTCTCGCCGGATGTATCGAGGACTCTCCACCGCCATCGAAGGAACGCGCCGTCTCTCTCTTGCTGGAGTTGCTCCACGATGAACGGCCTGAGATGCGGCGGACGGCCGCTGAATCCCTAGGTAAGATCGGTGACCCAGGATCCATCGATTCGATTCTTTCCCTCGTACAGGACCCTGTGGGAGCAGTCCGAGAAGCGTCGGTGACAGCTCTGGGGAGGATAAAACCCCCAGCCACCGATACAATCGTCGCCCTGTTGGCACAGGCACTAGGGGATCCTGTCGAGTCAGTCCGCCAGGCGGCAGTTGTTGCGATCGGCGAGATCGAACCGGCCCCGCGGTTACTGGAACCCATCGTTGGCTTATTGCGATCTCCGGATGCGGCGACCAGGAAAGCGGCCGTGCGCGCATTGCTGCAAATAGACTCGAGCCAATCGGTTTCTTCGTTAATCGCTGCAGGACAGGACTCTGACCCAGAAGTGCGTCAGGGAATTGTGGCGGCGGTGGGCGAATGGGGCGACATGGCTGCCTCTTCGTGGCTCGGAGAGCGTTTGGCCAATGATTCCTCGCCTGGAGTGCGAACAGAAGCGGCCTTTCGTTTGGGCATGCGCAGCGATGTCGATGCGAAGGCCGCGCTTGAGAGGGCAGTAGTCATGGATGCCGACAGTGGGGTGCGAGACTGGGCGAAGCGAGGAGGACTCTAGGTTGTGAGGCGAGTGCGATTCAAGGCCTCGACGAGTTCGACCAGCTCCTTGCGGGCCTTTTCATCGATGTCAGTGAATTGAACGCCCATACCGGGAAACAGCAGATGTCGTTCTGGCTTGTTGCGGGTCCAGGCGACCTTGGCTGTGGCCTGGTATTTTTCCCAGGGACGGTCTGGCAGGGCAAACTCGACGGACAGTTCTGTTCCAGGGGTCAACGGGGTGCTGCTCTCAATAAATAACCCGCCTGCACCGATACCACCAGTAAGACTGTCGAACTGCTTACCTTCCGGTGTCGTGTACCGAACCTTCAACGCGAGTGGAGCTCTCGGGTGCGCACGGGCATGGGCGAATCGCGCGTCGTCGTCACCGGCCAGCACCTGCTCGATCATCTCTCCCCATGGAAGAACGCCAAGCAAGGCTCCTGTCGCACTCAGTAATGAGACCATTTCACGATCGGGGTCCATTTCGAGGATTTTCCCCATATGTCCCCCCGTCGTCGTCACATTGAACTTCATGGTCAGACCTTTGAGTTGAACAGGAAATCACTCGAACGCAGACGGATGATCGCTAGGCCGGCTGACCGACAGGCTGAAGAGATTTCACCAAGTCCAGCACGAAATTACGGATATCCGGGTTAATCTCCGTAAAGCGCACCCCCATGCCAGGACTAAAGGTATATTGATCTGCCTTGGGACAGACCCAGGCGACGAGACCCTTCGCGGGCAACCATTCTGACGGCTTTTCTGGTAGCGAAAATTCAAGCGCGAGCTTGGTACCGACTGGGAGAGGATTGTGGCTTTCGATAAAGAGCCCGCCTCCGCCGATGCCGCCTGCGCGACTTTCAAACTGCTGGCCCTCAGGAGTTTTATATTTGATACGGAACGTGAGTGCCACTCGCGGCTCATTCCTGGTTTCTCGGCTCGTCGGGGGATTGCGATAGGCCAGGATCTGGTCGATGACGAAATCCCAGGACAAATTGCCCATCGGTTCGCCGTTGATACCCAAGAGGGTGATCACTTCACGGGTCGCATCAAGGTCGAGAGCTTTGCCTTTGTGTCGAAGGCTTGAAGACACTGGATATTTCACACGTCCTCCGCGTTCAAGAGTGACAAGGCAAGTATAGCGCAGCCTTCTAGCTTGTCGAGGAAAAGCGCAAAGTCATCAATCTGTCAAAATTGGGTCGAGAAATATGGCCAGGAGCAGGCCTATTCTGGAGAGCGGCTTACTGGGAACATCCCAGGCCAGGAATGATCCTGGCCTGGAGAGCGTTACGGTTCGACGAGTAAACAATTACACGACACACAGACTGACTTGCAATAACTTAGGCTGTTTTCGCTTCCTTATCCTGCTCGAAAATCCTGATGGGGGCATGCTTCCCAAGGATCGCATCTTCGGTGATAAGGACTTCCTTGATCTGCTTCTGCGAAGGTGCGTCGTACATCACGTCTAACATCACGTCTTCGAGAATGGCGCGCAAGCCACGAGCGCCTGTCTTCTGAACAAATGCCTTCCGCGCGATCGCGCCCAACGCGCCTTCCGTGAACTTGAGCTTCACTTTTTCGAAGGAGAGTAGCTTCTCGTACTGTTTCGTGAGCGCGTTTTTCGGTTCGGTCAAAATTCGAATGAGGGCTCGTTCATCCAACTCATCCAGCGTGGCCACAACCGGCAACCGGCCGACGAACTCCGGAATCAAACCGTATTTAAGGAAGTCTTCCGGCTGCACTCTTGCGAACAATTCACCGAGCCGAATTTCGTTCCGACCTCGGACTTCGGCTCCGAATCCCATCGATTTTCGATTTAGACGCTGCTCAATAATCTGTTCAAGCCCGACGAACGCTCCGCCACAGATGAACAGGATATTGCTCGTGTTGACCTGAATAAACTCTTGGTGCGGATGTTTGCGACCACCTTGAGGCGGGACATTGGCGACCGTTCCCTCGATGAGCTTGAGGAGCGCCTGTTGCACCCCTTCGCCCGAGACATCGCGGGTAATAGAGGGGCTGTCGCTCTTCCGGCTGATCTTATCGATTTCATCGATGTAGACAATGCCTCGCTCAGCCCGCTCAACATCGTAGTCCGATGCCTGCAACAGCTTGAGGATGATATTTTCCACATCTTCACCGACATACCCTGCTTCGGTCAGCGTTGTGGCATCGGCCAACGTAAAGGGCACGTCCAGGTACTTCGCGAGGGTTTGGGCCAATAAGGTTTTCCCTGTGCCCGTGGGCCCCAGCATGAGGATATTGCCCTTTTGGAGCTGAACCTCGTCAGTATCTTTGTCTTTAGCCGAGATTCGCTTGTAGTGGTTATGCACGGCCACCGAGAGGATTTTCTTGGCCCGCTCCTGTCCCACGACGTATTGATCCAAGTGGTGTTTAATTTCCACCGGCTTCTTGATTTTTGACGAAATCTCTTCTTTGGCTTCTTCCCAATCCTCGGCAATGATATCGTTACAGAGGTTGACGCATTCGTCGCAAATATAGACGGTAGGTCCGGCAATCAACTTGCGGACTTCGTCGCGGCTCTTTCCACAAAACGAGCAGCGGAGATGTCGATCCATCTTATCCTGCTTAGCCATGCGTCCTCCCCCTGTTACTTGTCCTTCGCCCCGTCTTTTCCTGCATCGCCACTGACGGCCTTGAGAATCTTCGGTGGCCGCGAAATGACTTCGTCGATGAGGCCATACTGCTTGGCTTCTTCTGCGGACAGGAAATAGTCCCGTTCGGTGTCCTGCGCGATTTTTTCCAGAGGCTGGCCGGTATGTTTCGCCATGATCTCGTTAAGTCGTTCGCGGATTTTCAAAATCTCCCTGGCATGAATGTCGATTTCAGTGGCTTGCCCGGAAAATCCGCCCATAGGCTGGTGAATCATGACCCGTGCATTCGGCAACGCAAATCGCTTGCCCTTCGTTCCCGCGGTCAGCAAAAAGGCCCCCATGCTGGCGGCCTGGCCCAGGCAAATGGTGTTGATCGGGGGTTTCACATATTGCATGGTGTCGTAAATGCCCAATCCAGCCGTGACGCTTCCACCGGGAGAGTTGACGTAGAGATTGATATCTTTTTCAGGATCCTCAGCTTCGAGGAACAAGAGTTGGGCAATAATCAGATTGGCAAAGACGTCGTCGATAGGCGCACCGAGAAAAATAATCCGATCTTTTAAGAGCCGGGAATAAATATCGTAGGCGCGTTCGCCCCGGTTCGTCGTTTCGATGACAATGGGAACCAGCATGCCTGTCGTTCCTTTCCGCTTACAGCCTATTGAAACCGAGATACAAGACCTGCCCTGAACCTCGGTGCTATCCCTGAATCACCGCATTGCGGTACACAAAATCCAGAGCTTTATCCGCTAAAATCCTGGCGCGTAATTCGTCGATCGACTCTTGTCCGCCGGCTTTGACCATCTTGACGAGATCGGCAGGCGGCATTTTAAGCTCAGACGCCAGCCGCATGATCTCCGCATTGAGATCGTCCTGAGTGACCGTCAGCCCTTCCTTTTCGGCGATCGCTTCCAGCACGAGTCCGAGCTTCACGCGGCGCGCCGCTTCGTCGCGGTGCTCCTGACGAAGAGCCGTGACATCTTCCGCACTGGGCGCTTCCTGGGCAGCGCCTTTTCGTTCCTGCTGCTGTACGTGCTGGCGGATGATGGCCTCCAGCTCCCGTTCAACGAGGGTCTCCGGAAGATCGAAGTGATGAGTCTCCGCAAGCCGTTTGATAATCGTATCCTTATAGGTGTCCTCGATCTCTCGCTTCAGCGCCTGCTCCATCCCGCTCCGCAGTTTATCTTTGATTTCCTGAAGCGTGGTGTAGGGGCCGCAGTCTTTGGCAAATTCATCGTCCAAGACCGGCAGTTTCTTTTCTTTGACGGATTTGACCGTCAACGTGAACAAGACTGTTTTGCCGGCGACACGTGGGTCCGGATGACTGGCCGGATAGGGCTGGGATATTTCGAGCACATCCGTCTCTTTCTTCCCCACGACATGCGAATCGATTTCTAGTCCCAAGACGGACGCCTTCGAACCCACCTTATGGAGTTGCCCGTCCTTCTTCGCTCCATCCAACGGAGCGCCATCGAGCGTGCCTTGCACGTCCAGCACAATATAGTCTCCATCCACGATGGCATGGCCGGTTGGCGCGGCTTCCAAGCGTGCCTGCTGCTCGCGCAACACCTCAAGTCCTCGGTCGAGCTGTTCGTCGGTGACGGTTCGCTTGTCCGGCTTGAGCGAAATCGGGCTCGGTGCCTTATAGTCTCGCAACTCGATGGTTGGCTTGATCTCGACGGTTGCGGTAAAGGTGAACGGCTCGTCTCTCTTAATCTTGACCCGATCCAACGGGGGAATTTCAACGAGGACCGGCACAATACCAGCTTGACGAACAGCCTTGTCGTAGAAATCCGGCACAAGGCTTCGAATCACATCCTCTTCCACGGATTTGGAATAGCGTTTCTCCAGCAAGGCCAGGGGGGCCTTGCCAGGACGAAATCCCGGGATGTTGACCTGGCGGTTCAACTCAACATACGCTCGGGCAAACCGTTGCGTGACCTCATCGGCCGGCACCTCGATCTTGAGGGCGCGTTTCATCGGTCCTAGTTCGGTCACTTCCATTTTCATAGCTGATACTACCCTTTATCTTGTAAGAAGGCTTACAGGTGTCACTGTACTGTCGAGCCATCCGTGGTTTGGTGCGAGCGGAGGGACTTGAACCCCCACGGTTACCCACGAGATCCTAAGTCTCGCGCGTCTGCCAGTTTCGCCACGCTCGCATAGTGAGGTCCGCTGAAGTCGGATCCAGCATGAGAAGCACACAAGCGAAATGACTCAATAGCGTCAGTCTTTTGTACCGTTGGATACCGCCTACTGTCAACCCATACTCCTGGGGGAGGACGCTTCTGACCGCGGCCTTGACCGCTGCAAGAACGAATAGAAACAGAGGATGGACGGCAGACACTTCATCGCCACTCTTCCCTGCCAATACCTGCAAGTTGCGTCGAAACAACGCGTGGTAGCACCCTCCTCTCGTGGGGGGTATAATGTGCTGGAGTATAGTGGAGTTCCAGTCTCCGGCCTGTTGAATGCCTCCGGTGAGGCTACTGTCCCTGATAAGGAGGTGCCTGATGCGAGCATGTCTCCTCTCTTCTCTGGCCTGTGCGTGCATACTCCTACCAAGTCCGTCATGGGCTTACCGAGATTACTTTACGGCAGATCAGAAGGCACAACTTGCCAAAGTCCAGACGGTGCTCGTCGACGCAATAGCCCTTACCGAAAAGGGCACCGTCGATGCGGGACCGATCGTCGAGATTGCCTCGCGCCGTCTCGGAGAACTGGGCTATACCATGGTGCAGGATCGCACGAAGCCCCATGACGCGGTGTTTAAGGTGAAGTGTGAGCAGCGGAAGACGTGGGAAGGGACCACCGCTGCCGGTGGTGATGCAGATTTACCCGATGCGCCGTCGAGGCTCTGGAAAGGACCTGCCTGCCAGCTGACCTATCTGTTGGGAGACCTGAAGGTCAAATGGCAACGGGAGGTACGGACCGATTTTGACGATGCGGTCACAGCAGCCCAATCCGCGCAAGCCGGAGAAGCCGGCGCCTACGCCATACAGAAACTCACCGACGGATTAGAGAAATACGAGTTTCCCCTTCTATTGACGGCGGAATGGGGCCAACCGGATCGGCTGCTAAAACTCTTGGATTCTGCCGGGACCAACCAGGCACGCAAGGTCAAGATTATCTCGTTGCTCGGAGAAATGCAGGCTGACGAAGCCTTGCCCAGGCTGAAGCAGGCACTCCAAGACCGAGACTTGGCAAAACAGGCCTTGGCGGCGATGGGCAATCTCGGGAGGGAGAGCATTCCTCTGCTGGTCGAGATCATGAACACGTCAGCGGACCTTGAGGTGCAAGCCGCAGCGGCCAAGGGGTTGGGCCAACTGGGCGGGTTGCATGGAGATGCCTCCGTCGTGCTGCCGCTGTTGAGAAAGCTGAAGGATCCCAAGACAGACTGGCTCGTTCTTACGGAGGTCGCCTGGTCCTTGGGAAAGATTCCGGATAAGCGCTCGATCGAGCCCTTGTACGACCTTAATAGACAACTACAAGCCATGCGTGATCCGGAGAATATGCGGTTGCAGAAGCTGAAAGCCGCGGTCTATTGGTCGATCAAACAGTGCGACACCTGGGATCAATTCAGCTCGTTGACAATCTTCGGTTAGGTGCTTATCGTCCTCCGAGTCGGCTGATTGCCGGCTCGGAGACAACAGGATGAACACCGTTCCCCCCTCGACTCCTCCTCCTCTCAAATCTCCCGATGTGTTGGAGCGGATTACACTCCAGATGGCGTCGAGTCTCGACCTCCAAGTCGTACTGGCCACGATCACACAGGGGTTGGTGGAGGAGCTGGATGCGGCCTTCGCCCGCATCTGGCTTTTAGGTCCAGGCGATCTTTGCGCCGACTGTCACAAGGCTGCCGACTGTACGAATCGAAGTCGCTGCCTGCATCTTGAAGCGAGCGCCGGACTCTATACCAATCTCAACGGTGAATACCGTCGCATTCCACTGGGGGCGTTGAAGATCGGAAAGATCGCCCAAGGCACCGGATCGATCTATACGAACGACGTCCTCGGCGACGACCGACTCCCAAACAAACAGTGGATGCAAGACAACGGGCTCCACTCATTTGCTGGCCACCCGCTGAAGTTCCGACGGGAACTGCTCGGCGTCATCGCGATGTTCGGACGCCGGCCGCTGAGCGAAGAGGAGTTCGAACGATTGGCCGTCTATGCCAATGAGGCCGCAATTGCGATCAAAAACGCGCAGCTGTTTACGGAAGTTCAACAGCTCACAGATCGGCTGCAAGCCGAGAATCTCTACCTTCGCGAAGAAATCAAACTCGAGCATAACTTCGAAGAGATCATCGGCGAGAGCCAGAACATCAAGGCCGTGCTGCGATCGATCGAACAGGTCGCACCGACCGACTCAACCGTCCTCATCCGTGGAGATACCGGGACGGGCAAGGAACTGATCGCCAGGGCGATTCACCACATGAGCCCGCGCAGGGCACGCTCCCTTGTGAAGGTGAACTGCGGCGCGATCCCCGCGAACCTCCTCGAGAGCGAACTCTTCGGACATGAAAAAGGATCGTTTACCGGGGCATTACAGCGCCGCATTGGCAGATTTGAGTTGGCGGATGGTGGGACAATCTTCCTGGATGAAGTGGGAGAGCTCCCGCTCGATGCCCAGGTAAAACTTCTGCGCGTGTTGCAGGAACGGGAATTCGAACGAGTCGGCAGCGGTCATTCAACGAAAGTCGATGTGCGGGTGATCGCCGCGACTAATCGCGACCTGCATACAGCGGTGAAGGCCGGTTCTTTCCGGGCCGATCTCCTCTACCGGCTGAATGTGTTTCCGATCGAGGTGCCACCCCTGTCTGCCCGTGCAGCCGATATTCCATCCTTGGCCAGCCACTTCATCGCCAAGTTTTCAGCCAAACTTAACAAGCGATTCGACGGTGTGTCTCATGCGACCATGGACCGTTTGATGACCTATTCATGGCCCGGGAACATTCGAGAGCTGGAAAATGTCATCGAACGGGCAACGATTCTCGCAAACGGGCCGATACTGCAAATCGATGACGCATTTCTCCATGCAGCCCCTGCCCCATCACATCACAAGGGAACCATGGAAGAGGTCGAACGAGCGTATGTCCTCCATGTCCTACAGGAGGTGAACTGGGTCATTGAAGGAAAACAGGGCGCCGCCACTCGGCTGGGTCTCCATCCCAACACGCTACGTTCACGCATGCAAAAACTCGGAATCAAGAAGCCTCGTCTCGATTGACAGCATCGATCCCTGTCCTCTCCCCACACGAGATATCGTAGTTCCTCGAAATACCGTGGACCGATCTTCGGAACGTTCTGATTCTCCTCATCGGCGAAAAGTCCGACAAGTCACCATAGATCAATGAGTTGTCTTCACTCCACGGGCGCAGTGTCGTGTGGCATCGGCCTTGCGGTAGTGCAGGAGCGCGATGGCCATCGCAGTGAAGACATTCAAGAGTTCAATAACAGGAAGGACCTCCATGGCACTGAAACAGACCATTCAACTCGCCATGCTGATTCTCGTGGGATCAGTGGCTACAGCCCTTGCCAACGATGTGGCGATCAGCACCCCGGGTCTCAGCGGCTATGACCCAGTCGCCTACTTTACCGACGGGAAGGCGGTGCGAGGGAGCGGCTTTCACGTGACGGTACAGGATGGCGTAACCTATGCCTTCGCCACCGACGAACATAAAACACTCTTCATAAAGAGCCCGGAAAAGTATCTGCCGGTCTACGGGGGGTATTGCGCCTACGGTGTGGCCCTAGGCAAGAAATTTGTGGCTGATCCTGAGATGTGGAGGATCGTAGGAGGCAAGCTCTACCTGAATCTGGATAAAGGCATTCAACAAAAGTGGGAGAAGGACATTCCTGGCTACCTCGTGAAAGCGGAGAAGAACTGGCTCGGGATCAAAGACAAGAACGCGTCGGATCTCTAAAACCATGGGAGTAGGCGTCATAGCTGTCCATAATTTAGTACAGATCATTCCATGCAAGGAGAACTCATGAAAACTGCCATCATCATTCTGTCCGATCCGAAAAGTGGTTCTGAGGAAGCGCTTGGACGAGTCTTTAACGCGCTGGCCCTCGCGTCCGAATGTAAACAGAAGGGCGACGAAGTCGCCGTGGTATTCAATGGTGCCGGCACGCGCTGGCCGGCTGAGTTGAGCAAACTCTCGCATCCGGCCAATGGCCTCTACAACGTAGTCCGCGATGTCGTACAGGGCGCCTCATGCGGATGTGCGGAGGTCTTTGGGGCGACGGAAAGTGTCAAGGCTTGCGGAGTCCCGATTGTGAAGGACCATGCATTGGCCGGGACAGCAGGCCTCTTAAGTTTGCGGCGCTACCTGGCGGACGGCTGGCAGACGGTCGTGTTTTGAGTCAAGCCCCAGGAGACGGCTGTGAGGCCGTCTCCTGGATACGGTGTAACTGAAGACAACCAGGGAGAGACCATGGCAACGAAGTATCTCGATCTGATGTTCACGGATGCGGTGCGCCGTGCGCAGGCCCAATATTACGGGCAGGTAAGCAAGATTGCTGGCGCCCCCGACCGAGACCCGCTGGGCCAGGCAGAGGCGGAATTCATTGCCGCTCGGGACAGTTTCTACATGGGATCGATCAGTGAGAGCGGCTGGCCCTACGTTCAGCATCGAGGCGGACCTGCAGGATTTTTACGATTGTTCAACGAGACAACCCTGGTCTTTGCCGACTACAAAGGCAATCGGCAACTGCTGAGCACAGGCAACCTGTCGGTGAACGATCGGGTGGCGCTGTTTCTCATGGACTACAAGAACCGGGAGCGGTTGAAAATTCTTGGCCATGCCCGTGTCGAGGATGCCCTGGCGCATCCGGAACTGATCGAGCAGGTGACAGACCGTAACATGCGGTCAAGCGTGGAACGGCTGATCTTCATCGATGTGGTCTCGTTCGACTGGAACTGCCCGAAGTACATCACGCCACGCTACTCGACAGATGAGGTCCAGGAGGTGGCCGGTCCGTTGAGGAGGCGTATTGCCGAACTGGAGGCAGAGCTTCTTTCGAGGAAATCGTGATGGCATTCCGCCACGAGCGGAAACAGCGCGGGTAGGTTGTCCTATAACAGGAGGGACCGATGACTGAGTTTTCACGCAGACGGTTTTTACAACTTTCCGCAGCAACCGGCGGTGCTTTAGTGTTCGGGAACCTGATTGGACAAGTGATGGGACTCACGGGGAGGGCGAGTCTCGCCGCCACAGGCGATCCGGTCAAGATCGGCATACTCGATCCATTGTCGAGCCCCTACAAAACATCGTCGATTCATGATGTCCATGGCGCCAATGTCGCGGTGGACCTGTTCAATAAGCAAGGTGGTGTATTGGGTCGACCAGTGGTCATTCTGGATGCGGACGATGCCTCGAATCCAGATACCGCTCTGAAGGCGGCGACGAAGTTTATCAAGGAGGATCGCGTCGACGTACTGATCGGCACCTTCAACGGGGACTGTGCGCTGGCTGTCAGTGCCCTAGCGCAGAAGGAAAATACGCTGTTCATGGTGACTGGTGCGCACCTTCCCGAGCTGACGGGAGCAGCCTGTAACCGGCAGACCTTTGTGTTCATGCCCAACGCAAGAATGATGGCGCAGGCTGTCGCGCCATATATTGCGAAAGCCTACGGAACTCGCTGGTACATGATCACGGCTGCCACCGTCGATGGCAGGGCGGCGGCTCAGGCAATGCTGGAGACAGGCAAGTCTCTCGCAGTTGATTTCGTCGGAGAGACCGTCACGCCGTTCGGCTCAACCGATTTTGTAGCGGCCTTCGCTGAGGCAAAAATCAAGAACCCCGCGGCGATCATTTTGAATCTCTATGGATGGGATCTCGTGCATGCGTTGAAAGCCTATACAAAACTGGAACTGGCTCAAGGGAAGATCGGCGTGGGGGGCATGATCGCGGGCGAACAGATCGGTCGCCCGTTGGGTTATGCCAATAATGCCGGCATCTGGGGTCTGATCTGGGACCCGAAGATCGACACCGACAGCTCACGACGATTCATCCAGGGCGTGATCGACAAATACAATCATACGCCCACATCGCGTTGTTATCTTGGCTACGCAGCGGTGACGCAGATTCTCGAGGCGATGCAACGGGCCGGGACAACGGAGACCGCCGCCCTCATCAAGGCGTTGGAAGGGCATGCGTTCGATGGATTAAAGGTAGGCCCGTCCTCCTTCCGTGTTTGGGATCACCAACATGTGCAGGATGTCCTCGTCGGGGAGGCGTACGGGAAGGAGCTGGGACTGGGCCACTACAAGATTCTGGCTACGGTTGCCGGGGATCGTATTGCGGGGACGATCGAGCAGAATGCCTGTCCGTTGTAGCGAACAGCCACAACGGCAACGGGGGCCTCTCCATGCTGGAGAGGCCCCCGTTGTTTGTCTTCTACGCGACGCGCTACTTCGTGACGCGCACTTCGACACGGCGGTTCTTCGCCCGGCCGGCATCGGTCGTATTCGGTGCCTCGGGTTTGGTATCCGCATAGCCATGAGTGGTGACGGCGCTCAAGCCACCTTCTCCCAGAGCCTTGGCTGCATTGGCAGCGCGAGCTTCTGACAGCTCCATATTCGTCGGGAACTTTTTCTTCAACGCGCTGCGGATCGGGCGGTTGTCCGTGTGGCCATCAACCGCAACCTTGTACTCGGGATAATCTTTCAAGATCGCGCCCACCTGCTTGAGCGCGTTGGCACCGGCAGCCTGGAGTTGATCTTCGCCTGACCCGAAGAGATAGCCTGAGGCCAGGCTGATCAGCAGTCGCTCATTGTTCAAATCGACCGTGATATTCCCCTTGTTGATTTGCGGACGGAGGGCTTTGATCAGCCCGCGCTGAGCCTCTTTTAATTTCGCCATTTCTGCAGACAAGTCACCGCGAAGGCCGGCCAGTTCCTTGTCACGATCGGCGAGTTGTTTTTCGAGGTCTGCCGTCCGCTGCTTGGCGGCGGCGAGCTCAGCAGCGAGTTTCTCCTTATCACCGGAAGCCGCGCTCATTGCGGCCAGTTGGCTTTCGAGTTCGGCAATCCGCTGCTTGGAGGCGGCGAGGTCGGCGGCAAGTTTATCTTTGGCCCCGGCAGCTCCCGCCATAGCGGCGAGTTGGGCTTCAAGATCAGCGGTACGTTGTTTCGCCGAGGCCAATTGGCGCTCGAGATCTCCCACCCGCTGTTGCGACTGGCTGAGGTCGCCCTGGGCAGAGGAGAGTTGGCTCGCAAGTTTCGCGGAATCGCCCGCGCCTGAACGGAGTGATGCCAGCTCTCGATCGCGCTCGGCGAGTTGCCGTTCCAGATCGCTGACGCGACTGCTCAATACACCATTCTGTTTTTGTGCCGCCTCGAGTTCATCCGCCAGCCGCTGCCGCTCTTTGTCCAAGGCAGCGAGGCGTGCACTCATATCATCGGACGGCTTGACCACGCTCACTTGGTTGCGATGTCGGTATTCGTAGCCGCCATCGCAGCAAATAACATCTTGCTTGCTGCAGCCGGCGGCCGTGATGAGGGCCATCGTGGCGAGAATGGGTAGCGTAAGATACTTCATAGTACGGGTCTCCTCATGGTTACAGTTCATTGCCTACACAATGGATGTGCAATGTGCACACTTCGTCGCCTTGATGGGAATCGCGGACAAACAATGTACGCAATCTTTGGTCGTGGGAGGTCCGGCAGGCGGAGTCTTCTTCAACCGGTTCACTTGCTTCACCAGCATGAATATTACGAACGCGATAATGATAAAGTCAAATGTCGCCTGCAGGAAGACTCCGTAGTTGATGGTAGGGGCTCCCGCTGCTTTGGCCGCTGTCAGTGAGGGTTGAGGGGTGCCTGACAGATTGACGAAGAGACTGGCGAAATCAACTTTGCCCATCAGCAATCCAAGGGGAGGCATGAGCACGTCGCTGACAAGCGATGTGACGATTTTCCCAAAGGCCCCTCCAATGATCACACCGATCGCCATATCGAGCACGTTGCCCTTCATGGCGAACTCTTTAAATTCTTTCAGCATAGTTCCTCCTTAAAGGATATTAGGGTGTACGGCATTTGCGGCTATCGAGCCTACCGTTTCCTGGTCGTATCGAAGTTGTATCCTATGGTCATGAGATACATGTTGTCCGTATCCCCGGTGCCACTTGCCGGACTGCTGTTATAACGCGTCGTCACTTGGAAGCCGCTCACGAAACCCTCGAATAGTTTGAACCGCACACCATTGTCCATCGTGAGGTAGTAATTCTTGGTGTTTTGCAACGAAGGGTAGAATTCGCTGAAATGGTAGAGCGTGACTCGCTCGTCGAACAGCGGCCAATTAAGTTTTATCGACCCTCGGCCACGGGTCGAAGAGGCGTCGTTGCTCACTCGGAAATCTTCGTTGAAGTATGCGAGACCGGCTTCCGCGTAGAGCGTCATGTCCTTCAGGATGCCGTTGAAGTCGCCTCGGTCGACAAATTGGTAACCGGGGCCGCTTGCAAGGGCGGTTCGCATTTTCAGATCCTGGAATGTATCGCTTTCAAAATAAGCCGAGGCGAACCAGAAAAATCGTTTCGTGATGAAGAAGTCCAGCTTAATCGTCCCACGTGCGTTTCGAGCGATGAGGGTGTTCGCGTTATCGCCGTAGACATAGCGACCGTTAATCGACAAACGGAGCTGTTCGCTCCGGGCCACGAAGTCGCCGAGCAAACTGGCATTTTTCAGATGACTGTTCCCGGTAGTTTGGGAATAGCCGCCGGTGAGGCTGCCCGTATAGATCACTGGCGGTTGAACCAGTGGATTCAACGCGATGATTGAATCGATAGGGACCTCCATCGTTCCTTTCATCGGTTCCGCTTTCACATTCATCGTTCCATTGGGGCCCTCAGTGGCCGTGCCGATCAAGACCGTCCCCTCCTTGAGATGAAAGGGGATAGGGTGGTTAATGGCCAGCTTTGACACGGTGGCCCATTTGATCTTGACGAGATTGTCCGCGGCAGCAGCAGTCTTGATTAATAAGACTCCGCCGGACATCTCGACCACTTCGCCATAGAGCACACTGCCGTCCTTCAACGTGACCACGTCCAAGACTGCAGGGGCAACTGAGATATCCCCAGTCGCGGAGGTATCAGCGGCTGCGACAAGTCCCGGTATTGTCAGACAAGTGAGCAGCACGAAGAGTACAAATCCACTTTTCATCAGCAGAACCTCCCTAGAGAATAATTGATTGTATGGGTCGTCCAAATGCTACGCAACTAAGATAAATGCAAATTAGGATAATTGGTTTACGTAAAGAGGCCGAAGGTGTCGACCTTTGCTGCATGTAATCGGCTCGTGTAAAGCAAAGTCGATGCCGTGGATATGGCTTCGCTTCTTTCGTTGATGATCCTTCCATGATGAGGGTGGGGGCACTGTTGAAATCTAGGTTCGGCGCTCTATTTCTGTGGTTGATTTGTCCTGGCGGGGGCTATTCCACCACAGACAGGCGGCGAAAAGATCTGAACGAATGTGCGTGCGAAGGCATGGGGCTCCTGAACAGATGATGGCTGCGAGTAGGAGCTGCGCAGACGCCTTCTTTCGCGCAGCTGGTACTATCTCAAGAATCCTTTCAACAGGTCCTGTCCTTTTTGTTTGAGGTCCTCAGGATTAGTTGAGCCTTTGAGTAGCTCGCCGATGGCTTCCTTTACTTTCTCCTTCACCTGCTCCTGTGCCTTCCCGGTCATGCCTTTCATGTCGAGACTATAAGATGGCGCCTGGGCCGTTCCGGTGATAATCAGCGGGAGACTTAAGTGGCCCTCTTTCATGGCGAGTTTGGCAACAGGCGATGCGCCGGCAATCTTCTGACTCAGGTCCTGCGACAGGTTGAGGTTCATGGTCAGGTTGAGTATCTGGTCAAACCCGATGGTGCCTCCCCCTGTTGTTTGGAAGTCGTGGCTGTCCATCAAGAGGCGCTGTACGTTGATCACGCCTCGCTTGATGGCGAGGTCCGTTTCGATCGTCGAGAATGCTGTGGCCTTGGCATTGTCGAGCGAGATGCCTGCGACATTGAATATCGAGACCGCTTCCTGGAGAAGGTTCACGCCCTCGATCTTCCCGTCTTTGACAACGACGTGGCTGGTCCCTTCCAGAGCGTTGGTGAGGTCCGGCATGGAAAATCCGCGTCCTTGCAACGCAAGGTCGGCTCCTGCCGTTCCGCTGATCGACACCTGCGTGGTCGCAACGGCCTCAAGGGCAGGCCCGAGCTGGAGTCCTTGGATCGTCACGGTGCTCTTGAACGGTGGAGCATCGGACCCTGCGATCACGCTGCCCTGTCCCTTGACCTGCCCATTAAACAGTTGGAACGAGAGGTTGTTCAGCTTGGCTTCTTGGCCCTTCACTTCCGCGGCAATCTTGAGTTCCGTGATGTCGACAGGTTTGTTGAGGGGAAGGGCAACCGGTAGATTCGCGGTATTGATCAGCGGCGAACTCATATTCACGGTCGCATTCTGACCGGCGGTCTTTCCCGTGATGGTGAACTCGGTCTTGCCCAGCCCGAGCCGGATGTTGATCGCGTCGATGTCCGCAGTTTCCTTCAACGGACCAAAGGTACCGTCGACGGTCACGGGCATATTGAACGGCTGGACAAGCATGGCAACATGGAGGCTCGGGGTTTGGCCGAGACGAACGGCTTGGAGAAGAAGCTCCATATCCTGCAAGACATACTCGAGCGGTGTGGCGGCCGACAGGTCTCGGTAGGTGAGTTTTCCGCCCGCAATGGAGACGCGATCGACGGCCAGAAGGGCCAGGATCTTGAGCGGACCGTCTGTCGATGGAATCGGCGCCCGGGAGGGAGTTTCAGGCGTCGGGATGCCGGTTCTTCCGATGGTCGAGACGTTCAGGACGCCGCTCTTGTTCTTGATCACCGTGATAACTGGATCGCGAAGCGAGATCTCTTCGACCTCGACCTTGCCGCTGAGCAAGGGCCTGAGCTTGACCCCGATATCAAGCGACGTGAGTGACATAAATGGAGTTGCCCCGAACGCCGGGTCGTCCAACACGGCAAACCCGGCCACGCGTGCACCGATTCTTGGCCAGATCGTCAGGCGGATGTCTTGCAGCTGAACCTTACGGTTGAGCGCCTCTTCGAGCAGCGGTTTGTACTGATCTTGGTATTTGTTGAGGTCGACGAGAAAGGGGAGGGAGAAGATGGCGGCAACCACGATGATGACCAGGATGCCCAAACCGATAAGAATTTTCATAGCCAGCCCTCCCCCCCTTAATTCTTTTCAGTATAGAAAGGGAATTCGAGAGGGTCAATGCCATGCAGATGTGCTCCGTTCTTACCTTGCTGGTCACTAGACCGCGTGTTAAGATGCGCGCCTCGCGAACATCGATGCGGAGAGGTGCGAGAGTGGTCGAATCGACATGCTTGGAAAGCATGCGTCCCAGCAATGGGACCGTGGGTTCAAATCCCACCCTCTCCGCCAAAAAATAGTGCTGCGCCTGGGTCCTGAATGCTGAGCGTCGTCAGGAAAGTTCGGACAAGACCGTCCCTTCTTTATCTCAGCACCCATTCCACAGCACTCGGCGCTTTGAATAGGGGCTGGGCCCTGTGCAACGGAACCCTGTGAACCCCGCCAGGTCCGGAAGGAAGCAACGGTAAGCGGTTAGTTCTGTGTGCCGCAGGATCACCTGGCCCCGCTTTGCACGAGAGGCATGGGGCGAGCGGCTCGAGGCAAGAGGTCAACAAGAATGTCCGAGCCTCAAGCCCCTCGCTCAGCGCCTCTCGCCACATAAAATTATGGATTACCAAGTTTCAGCCAGAAAATACCGGCCGGGCACGTTCGATGACGTGATCGGGCAGCCACATGTCGTGCAAACGCTGGTCAATTCCATCGCCACGCAACGTATTGCCCAGGCCTATCTTTTTTCAGGCACCCGCGGCGTAGGAAAAACCACCGTCGCAAGAATTCTCGCCAAAGCGCTCAATTGCGAACGGGGGCAGTCCGGTACGCCCTGCGGCACCTGCTCTAACTGTCTTGAGATTGCACAGGGCACCTCCGTCGACGTCATGGAGATCGACGGCGCGTCCAATACGAGCGTGGATGATGTGCGCGAGATCCGTGAGAACGTCAAGTTCGCCGCCTTTCGCGGAAAGTACCGGGTCTACATCATCGACGAAGTGCACATGTTGTCGAACTCGGCGTTCAACGCCCTCTTGAAGACGCTGGAAGAGCCGCCCCCGCACGTCGTGTTCATCTTTGCCACCACCGAGATTCATAAAATTCCGGCGACCATTCTTTCCCGTTGTCAGCATTACAACTTCCGGCGCATTGCGCGGGCTGAAATTGTCGAGCGGCTGCGACATGTGGTCAATCAGGACCAGATCGTGCTCGAAGAGCGAAGCTTGATAGCGCTGGCCCGGGCCAGCGAAGGCAGTATGCGGGACGGGTTGAGCCTGCTCGACCAAGCCGTGGCATTCGGCGGCAAGACGATCGTGCATGCGGATCTGGAAGCCTTGTTGGGTGCCGTTCCACAAGAGCTTGTTCGCGCCATGATTGAGGCGATTACGGCACAAGAAAGCGCCGGGGCGCTTCACGTCCTGGCTCAACTGCTGGACCAGGGACATGATCTGCGGGCCTATTGTGCAGAGGTCGTCGAGTATCTTCGGAATATGCTCGTGGTATCGGTCGTGCCCTCACCGCAGGAACAGCAGGGGTTAATCGAAGCCGCGGCGGAAGACCTTGAACAGATGGCAACCGATGCCCGCTCGTTTACGCCGGAACAGCTCCAAGACCTGTTTGCCATTTTCACGCAAGCCGAGGACTCGCTCAGGCTCAGCGCGCATCCTCGATTCGTGCTCGAAACAGCCGCGGTGCGCGCAACCAGACTACTGCGTCGAGCAGAGGAAAAATCGGCGCACGTGGTCCCGCCAGCCCAGACGGCACGCCCGGCTCAGCCGGCTCCGGCCCGCACAGGCCTGTCTCCTGCGCCAACTCGTTCTGCAGAGCCAAGCCCCTCCTCTCCATCACCTCGAACGTCCCAGCCGACGACGCCGTTGCCGACTGCTCCCATGCCCCCGAGGCCTGCCGTCGCCACGAATACGGCACCTCCGCGAAGTCTTCCCACGAATCCTCCAACTGCCCGGCCTCCCGTCCCTGCCGTCGAGGTCAAAAAATCATCGCCTTCGATTGCGCCTTCGACTGAGGATGGACGCGCGGTGGTGACATTGAATTGGGAACAGGTCCAAGAGGAAGTGGCGAATGTGTCTTCCAGGATTGCGGCGTTCCTGGAGCGAGGGAGATTTGTGGGCATAGACGGCCATGTCGTGACGATTGGGTTTGCCAAACAAGCGACGGGGGCCCGAGGGATGATCGAGAACGCTGATAATATGGCGGTGCTGACATCGATCTGTGAACGGCTGAGCGGTCAAACTGTGCGGGTGCGGATCGTTGAATTGACAGAGGCTGATCCTCCAGGACAGACGATGGCACAGCTCAGGGCGACGAAGGAAAAAGAACAAAAACAGATCCTATTCGAGCAAGCGAGGGCACATCCTGTCGTCAAACAGGCCCTGGAAATGTTCGGCGCAGAACTCGCAGAAGTCAGGCCGGTAGCGAGCCAGAAGGAGGAGGGAGAGACATGAAAAATCCGTTAGCGAATATGGGCAATATCTTGAAGCAGGCCCAGGCGATGCAGGCACAAATGGCCAAAGTGCAGGAACAAGCATCGGCCAAGACCGTGACCGGAACGGCGGGCGGTGGCAGCGTGACCGTCACGGCCAATGGGGCCATGCAACTGCTCGGCATCGTCATCGATCCCGAAGTCGTGAAAAGTGGGGACGTGGAGATGGTGCAGGATCTGGTCATGGCGGCATCGAACGATGCCCTTCAAAAAGCCCGCGAGATGATGGCGAACGAAATGAAAGCCGTGACCGGCGGAATGAATGTTCCCGGTCTCTTCTAACAGGCAAATAACCTATGGCCGTTGATCAACAAGGATTACTCGCACGGTTGGTGCGCGAATTAGTCCGTCTCCCCGGCATCGGACAAAAGTCGGCGCAGCGATTGGCCTTTCACGTCTTGAAGGCCGAGCGCGAAGAGGCGCTCCGCTTGGCTGAGGCGATTCGAGCCGTCAAAGACGGCCTCTCCTTTTGCCGACAATGCCGGAACATCGCAGAGGGAGAACTCTGTGAGTTTTGTCTCGACCCGAAACGGGACCAGACAAGAATCCTCGTGGTCGAAGAGCCGAGTACGACCTATGCCATCGAACGGGCAGGCGCATACCGCGGCTTATATCATGTGTTACTCGGCGCCTTGTCTCCGTTGGATGGAGTCGGACCCTCCGATATCAGGGCCGAGGAACTGGTCGATCGGGTAAAGCGTGGAGGCATTCAGGAGGTCATTCTCGCGACGAGTCCGACGATCGAGGGGGAGGCAACCGCTATCTATCTGACGAACCAACTCAAACCTCTCGGGGCCCGTGTTTCACGTATCGCCTATGGCATCCCGGTTGGAATGGATATCGAATATGCCGACGACGTCACATTGCTGAAATCGATCGAAGGCCGCCGGGATCTCTAGAGGCTCCGTCCCCCTGTCTCCCATTGACCCCTCTCCAGGCCCCTGCTATAGTTTCCGACGCTCTAGGCATTTTCACTCCATAGGCAGACTGCGGTATGAAAGCAAGCCCTTCCACCAAGCGCATCTCGTCCACTCCCTCAGCGGAAAAACCGGTTGCACCTAAACGCAAAGCCAAGGCAGCGGCCCCTGGGGATAAATACGAGGCCATTCGGCGTGATCTGGAGCAACAGCGACGGATCATCTTATCGGAAGCTGTCGAGGGTTTAGCCAACCCAAACGGGCAAGAAGCGCTCCCGGATGTGAGCGATCAAGCCTCTGCGGAAGCCGATCAAAATTTTTCGATGAGGATCCGTGAGCGCGAACAACGACTGGTCAAAAAAATAGACGAAGCGCTCGGTCGAATCGACCAGAACATCTATGGCATCTGTGAACGCTGCGAAGAAGAGATTCCCTATCCGCGACTCAAAGCCCGTCCCGTCACCACCCTCTGCATCGATTGCAAGACCCTCGAAGAGCAGGAAGAAAAAGCTCGGCGGTAAACGCCAGATTTTCTCTTCATCACGACACATCGTCGCAGGCGTGATCCATGACAGCATCATGTTGAGTCAAGGCACTAGTGTTTGAGCGCCTTGACTCGTTGCTGGACCAGCGCAATGCGGCTGGCCTCATCGGGGATCCCCTCGACCAGCGCAAGGTAGGTCTCATACTCCGCGAGGGCCCGCTTGGGGTTCGAAGGCTCGATGGCTTCGGCCAGGTTGTAGCGGGCAATGGCATAATTGGGTCGAAGTGTGACGGCTTTCTCAAATGAAAGGAGCGCGTTCACCTTATCTCCCAGATCGCTGTACACCGTCCCGAGATTGTTCAGGACTTCTGGTGTGTTCGGTCTGATGGCCAACGATTGAAGCATTTCCGTCTTGGCCTTCTCCTGCTGCCCCTTCCCTTTCCATGCTTGGCCTAATTTATGATGGGCCTCTGCCAGCCAGACCTTGTTCGTAAAGCCACTCGTGACCGCTTTCTGATAGGCGTTGGCTGCGATATCGTAGTTCTGTGACCCACAGTAGGAGAGTTGTGCGGTTTGCCCTCGCGCGAATTGCTGAAGCGAGGGGAAGGGCTCCTTGTCTTCTGCACCTTGACTGTCGAGCTGTTGCCCTGGCTTCTGCCCGCTCGGGTGGCGCAGCCGTTCCAAGAACTCCCGTCGATAGGGCGAGAACAGCCGTACATAGGGGTCGATCGTCACGGAGGCCTGAAGCAGCGAGGGTTGTTCGCGTGAGCCAAGAACCAAATACTGTGTCGTCGTTTTCTCGTCGCCGGTTTCGTACAGAGCGCTCGAGTCCATACTCGACTTTGAGGACAGATTCGCGACGTTGAGATAGAACTCCAATGCCGGCTTTAGCCGCGTCAAGGTATGCCGAAGGATCGGATAGGGATTGAGGTCGAGCCCTGATGAAAAGGTAAAGAGGGCTCCGATCAGTAGGCCATCTTCATCGAAAAAATAGGACTCATCGCCATGCGATGGGCTTCGATCGGCAGGAAGGATCATCTCATGGCCGGAGCCCCAGGCCTGAACCTTCAAGGTAGCGGCGGGATGTATCTTAAGGAAGTCTGGTTTCGAAGCGCATAGCGTAACGGGCTTCAGAAGGACCAGATCGCTTTCGGATGGGGGGAGATTCGGCTTAGGGACCTGAGTTTCACAAGCGCTCAGAGTGAGGATCAGGCCTAGCCCGCAGACCAGCCACCGGCAAACTGGTGCAGCACCTGGCGATTGCGTATCACGTGACATCAGCCTCACGAAGGGAAGCATACACGAAACGTGGAAGAGTTTGCCAAATGGATCACAAGACAACGCCCGCTCTCAGGGGAAAGCGGGCGTTGGTAGAATTTACGAGCAGGATTTCTCGGAAAATTATCGCCGCTGACTATCCAACATCGAATCTTCGGTCGTGTAACCGAACAGATACGGCAACTTGCTGGTGAGTGCGTATATCGGTCGATTCACGCCGTAATCCAGCGCGACCCCGACAGGGTGCAACAAGAAGCCGGTCCAGCGCCAGGGGTTATCGCTAGGGGCAGCTCCGGCCGCCACATCGGTGTAAACCAAGGACGTGGGGTCCATCACAC
Organism: Nitrospirota bacterium; assembly: GCA_030684575.1. Classification (NCBI taxonomy): domain Bacteria; kingdom Pseudomonadati; phylum Nitrospirota; species Nitrospirota bacterium. The sequence goes on from JAUXVD010000020.1 coordinate 93,040, forward strand.
TATAGATACTGGCTGGGGTGGTATAGCCTCCATCTGCATCGGCCAAGGCCTGCTGCTGGCGATTCCCAGCGCACCCGACGGCGGTGGCCAGAAGAAGAATTCCTACGGCAAGAGCTGTTGTCCGCATTATTGACCTCACTTGTCTGGTACGGTTCAGGGCCCATGCTCACTCGACAAACTGAAGTGTAGCCGACCTCCCGGATTCTGTCCAGGCATGGAACGGTTCAAGCAACTCTATGAAAATCGAGAATTTTATGGACAGAGAAAGAAGACGTGGTGGGCGATACTGGTATCGAACCAGTGGCCTCTTCCGTGTGAAGGCAAATCAGGTAGTTTTTCAGATTGCTCGTTGTTGCAATGGTTTCCCCATTTATCTTTGCGATTCCGAGAGGTTCGAGCGTTCTGTTCATTCTACTGAGTTCATTCCATTCCGTTGTTTCTGGATCTTTTCTGGCACAAAAATGACCACAGCAAAAGTACGTAGATCCTCAAAGCGTATAGACGATCCTTCTTGACTTGAGGTAGATAGTAGACAGTGGGTAATGGCCATTAGCTCACAACGACCGCATTGACGAAACGTGGATTGAACCCGTGTTTGAACGCGATCTCGACTTCGCCTTATTTTACAAATAGTTGGAAGACTTTCTTAAGATGAAAGACAGCGCGACTAAAACAAACAATGCATTGAAGAGGCAGCGTCAAGACTGGCCCGCTACTCATGAACTCTCTCTTGACATATCAATTATAGTTGATATATAATGAATGTGATGATTACGATCAAACAGCGCGATCAAAGCGTGAGCCTCTTTCACGCCCTCTCAGACGAAACGCGGCTGGAGATTATGGAGTGCCTAAAAGACGGCGAGAAATGCGTCTGTGACCTGACCGACGTGCTGAAGAGCGCCCAGTCGCGGCTCTCCTTTCACCTGAAAGTCCTGAAAGAGGCGGGCCTCATCAAGGACCGTCCAGACGGCCGATGGGTCTATTATTCCCTCAACCCAGAGGGCATGGAGGAGTTGGAAGAGGTGGTGAAAGCCTTGAAACCTTCACGCTACCGAGTGGTTTCCTCCTCATCCAAGTGTTGTTAGCTTTTTCTTGCTCATATGCATCAATAATTATTGATTAGTTGGAGGGTGTGATGGAAGCTGTTGTAGAGCGACTTCCGATTGGAGGGGAAAGCAAGAGGCTCAATCTCTTTGAACGGTATTTAAGTCTGTGGGTTGGTGGTTGCATGGTGGCGGGGATTATCCTTGGCAAGACCTTGCCTGACCTCGTTCAGAGGTTTCGGAGCATGGAATTCGGCCAAGGGAGTCACATCAATCTCCCGATTGCCGTCTTAATCTGGCTCATGATCATTCCGATGATGATGAAAGTGGATTTTGCGTCGGTTCGCCAGGTCGGTAGGCGACCAAAAGGCCTGGCCGTCACCTTAGTGGTCAATTGGTTGGTGAAGCCCTTCTCCATGGCGTTCTTCGCATGGCTGTTTTTCCGCTATGTCTTTGCCGCCTGGATCACGCCGGCGGAAGCGGATCAATACATTGCCGGGTCGATCATCTTAGCGGCGGCCCCCTGCACCGCCATGGTGTTTGTGTGGAGTTATCTGACGGATGGCGACCCCGCCTACACCTTAGTCCAGGTATCGGTCAACGATCTCATCATGCTCGTGCTGTTCGCTCCGATCGTCGGGTTTCTCGTCAACGGGGCCTCCTCCCTCACCGTCCCGTTCGGAGTCCTGCTGTATTCCGTCATTGCGTTCATCGTCATTCCGCTGACCATCGGCACAGCTGCCCGGCTGTGGTTCATCCGCCGGCATGGGAAAGAATGGTTTGAAGCGCACGTGTTGGCTCGGTTTGGGCCCGTCACTATTGTGGCGCTGTTGCTCACGCTCGTGCTGATCTTCGCCTTCCAAGCGGAGAACATCACCGGGAAACTGTGGCATGTCGTGTTGATCGCCATTCCGATTTTACTGCAGGTCTACATGAATGCATCGCTAGCCTATGGGCTGATGCGATGGCTTAACGTGCCGTATGCGGTCGCGGCACCGGGCGCGCTGATTGGGGCTAGTAATTTCTTTGAGCTCGCCGTCGCAACGGCGATCGCCCTCTTCGGTCCTGAATCGGGAGCCGCATTGGTAACCGTGGTGGGTGTGTTGGTGGAAGTGCCGGTGATGCTCTCAGTGTGTCGGTTCTGCAATCGGACGAAGCATTGGTTCCCGGCAGAATCGCCGGCATAAGGAACGACGTGACTGGCGTTGTTCGCGTGTGTGGACCATGGCCATGGAATGGGAGTACTTCGAGTCAGTACTGGTGGTGGGATCGATCGCGATGGTCGTTCAACTACTGGAATTCTTGTGGGAGCGCCGATTGAATACGGCATGGCAGGGGTTGAGCGTACCCATCACGCTGCAACGGGCACTTCTGGAGTGGGCCAGCTACATGCTGATCTTTATCATCGTGTCGATGGTGCTGCGAGGCGTGCTCCATTTCACATGCTCGTTCTGTTGAACACACAGGAACCAGTTATGACTGAGAACGAAGTTAGAACGGAGTGCTCAATCGGTAAATGATCACCCTATCGCGAATCAAAGGAGGAAGAATATGAAACGGTTTCATATCCATGTGGGAGTAGAAAAGCTCGATGAATCCATCCGGTTCTATAGTGCCCTTTTTGGCGCGGAGCCGGTAAAGACGAAAACAGATTACGCCAAGTGGTTGCTGGACGATCCTCGCGTCAACTTCGCAATCTCCACACGTGCAAAGGAACAAGGCGTGGATCATCTCGGCATCCAGGTCGAGGAAGAGAGCGAACTGACGGAGGTACGCAACCGTCTCAAGACAGCGGACATTGCCGTGTTGGAGGAAGGTGAAACGGTATGTTGTTACGCCCGGTCTGAAAAATCATGGGTGCAAGATCCTGCAGGCATTCCGTGGGAAACGTACCGGACCATGGAGGATGCGGAGCTATTTTCCGGCCAGGCTGATCAGGCCGAGAGCGCCTGTTGCACGCCGGAGACGAAGGGAACGCCGGGCTGTTGTGAACCGTCCGAGGAAACCACCGGGTGCTGCGGGTGATGACCGTGGAGCCGATCAAGGTGTTGGTCCTCTGCACGGGTAATTCGTGCCGCTCTGTCATGGCTGAAGCGCTGATCAATCACCTTGGCCGTGGTCGGTATCAGGCATGGAGTGCCGGCAGTGCCCCAGCCGGCTATGTCCATCCGAAATCGATCGAGACCTTACAGCGGCATCGCATTCCTCCTGGGCAGCCACGCAGCAAGTCATGGGATGAGTTTGCGACACTATCGTTTGATTTGGTGATTACGGTCTGTGATCAGGCCGCCGGCGAAAGCTGCCCCCTCTTTCCTGGGAAGCCCAAGAAGCTGCATTGGAGTACGCCGGATCCCGGTAAGGCTACGGGATCAGAGACTGGCATAGACGCGGCGTTCGATAAAGCATTCCTGATGCTCAAGGATCGCGTGGAGGATTTAACGAAGTGACTTGCAGGAGCGAATTAATCCGGCAATTAGCTTTCTTCGCCTAATAATATGGACCTCGGCAAAAAAGTTTCCTGCCGCTGTTGGTTTTCGTTTCTTTTTGATTATTAGTTGTTACTCGGTTGTCATCGATTCTCTTCTCCACCCCAAAGAGATTTCTTTCCTCATCCGTAAATCCTTGCGCCAGGCCTAGCGTTTCTGCTTCAAGCCACTTTGTATTTCTGGGTTATTGAGCAATCCACTGTCCTGCCGACGTGACGCGCCCAGTTAGTTAACTCAGGGAAAGTTGTCCAGCTCTGTCCCCTCCTGACCATTCCTGTCCTCCGCAGGGTCTCTTCCCATGCCAGTATTCTCAAGTTCAGTATGGCGACATGACACTATTCGCACGCGATACAACCGTCCCTAGGATTAGACCAAGAGGTGGACCTCCTTTAATTGTCCCTAACCGTCCTTATCAGGCCTAAGCAAGCCTAAATAGGATACTTCACTTCGGTATCTCACGCCGATATGGTGTGGTCCGGTACTGCGCTGTATTGGCAGAAAGGAATGAGCGTGAAAAGAAAGTTGCTCACGGTGAAAGAACTCGCCGCGGAACTGCGGATGAGCGTGGAAGTCGATTCAACGGGCCTACCGCAAGGGGGAAATTCCTGTGCAGTGGTTGTCCTGGATGGCTCGGTTCGATCTCGAGAAAGTCAGACTCGCCATGGAGCGCAATGGTCAAGGCCGTGTACTCCGGTTGAATGGCAACAGTGCGTAGGCTGTGCGCGACTGCCGGCAATTGCCGGCGTCGCGCCAGGGAAACGCCCCCGATCGGTAACACGGGGGCACTACCCACAGGGATCGTTACAGGAGGTCCAGGGGTTCCATGAGTTCACCGTTCACCCTGACCATTGATTGGCTCGCCTTCACCCTCCCCTCTGGCTCCGTCAATGACACGATGCAGATGCTAGGAGGGGATTGGACGAAGGGTGCCACCGGCTTTCGCGGCTATCCCGCGTCCTGGATCACCACGAGTGCAAGCCGGGGGGTGGGCAAACTGGGCACTGGCGCGCCCCGTGCTCCCCTCGAAGTCCATGTCGATCTCTCCGCCGGCATTGTGGCCCCTTGGCCCACGGAAAAGGTCCGTCTGGTCCTCCAATGGATTCTGAAGCAAGACGGTCACCTCACGCGCCTCGATTGTGCCTTAGACGATCGGAACAGCTGCGTCCCCCTGTTGACGATCATGCAAGCGATTGAAGCCGGTCACTGTGTGACACGGGCGGACCGGATGCAACGCATCTCCTCAAGCTCGATCCACAGAGCCACGCCCAGTGGAGAGACGCTCTATCTCGGCAGTCCTCAGAGTCAAACCCTGCTCCGAGTCTATGACAAGCGCTTAGAAAGTCAGGCGAAACAGCGCGAGGACTGGCAGGACTACGGTATTCGGTGGGAGTTGGAGTTAAAGAAGGAGCGAGCCCAGGCCTGCGGACGGGTTCTATCCTATTTGGAGGAAGCTGACTGGCTTGAATTCATGGTCGGGGTGTTGCGGGGCTATGTGGACTTTCGAGCCACGAGCCGTGACGAGGAGGACGAGTTTCGGTATCGGGCACCACTCCTTGGCTGGTGGCTAATGCTCACCGACGGGTTCAAGAAAGGCCGTCTCGTCGTGGAGAAGGAGGTCCAGACCCTCCCCAAGGTCAAGCGCTGGGTGAGTCGATCGGTGGCTCCTATGTTGGCCGTCGTCTGTGCCGCTGATCCCAGTGGGACCGCATGGTTGGAGAAACAAATTATCGCGGGTAAACGTAGATGGAAAGATAAGCATCGAGGGCTCCTGAAGAAAGAGACATCATTGAGTTCCAATAAGGACGGCGGCGGACTCGCGGGCGCACCATCAACGGGGGATGAGGGGGTGTCGTAAGACTCCCCCTGCTTCTTCAGAAGGTATGGGTATGTTGCTTACGGTGAAAGATCTTTCGGCCTGGCTCAATATGAAGCCGTCTACGCTGTATCTGTGGGCGGCTCAGGGAAAGATTCCGTGTCGGAAGATTCATGGGCTGATTCGGTTCGAGCGGGAACAAGTCCTGGTGTGGCTCCAATCATTTGAGCGAAAGCCTCCGGGGTACATGCCGTCAGCCCCTCGTACCCAGCACAACGACATAGACGAGCTGATTGAAGCCGCAAAACGGGAAGCCTATACTCGCCACGGGGAAACCAGACCAACAGCGAGCCCAAAGGGAAAGGAGTAGACGATGGGGCTCGTTAAACGAGGGAATGTTTGGTGGATGAATATGGTGTTTCAGGGTCAACGAATTCGCCGGTCAACAGGTGCATCGAATCGAGCTTTGGCCGACTCCATCATGGCGAAAGTGAAGGTTCAATTGATCGAGGGGCAGTATTTCGAACGGGCTGAAGAAAAATCTCGAACCCTCCAGGAATTGATGGATCGCTTTGAGCGGGAGCACCTCGTGAAATTGGCCAGTCGAGCAACAGGACAAGTCTTCGTCAAGCGCTTTCGAGCCTTCTTCGGAGACCGGACGCTCGCGGAGATTACCCCCAAGCTGATCGTGGACTATAAAAGTCGACGGTATGCCACTGGGGTGAAAGCCGCTTCGATTAATCGTGAGCTCACCTGTTTGAGAAAGGCCTTCAACCTTGCTAAGCGGGAATGGGAATGGTGCCGAGACAATCCGGTCAGCCGCGTGTCTCTCGAAAAGGGCGCGAATAAACGAGATCGGTGGCTGATGGAAGACGAGGAGGCGCGATTGCTCAGTACCTGTCCGTCATGGTTACGCGAGCTTGTGGTGTTCGCGCTCCATAGCGGGATGCGGTTGGGCGAGATCCTGTCACTGACCTGGACCGGCGTGGATCTGTTCCGAAGAACAGTGACGGTATTTGAATCAAAGAACGGGGAGCGACGGACGGTGCCATTGAATCAGACCTTGATGGCGCTCCTGACGGAGAAGGCCAAAGTGCGGCACATAAAAACCGCACTGGTCTTTCCGAGTCGAGCTGGCACACGGTTAGATCCCAACCATCTGAGACGAGCGTTACGGCCTGCCATGACAAAGGCGGGCATCGTAAACTGTCATTTCCATGATCTCCGCCACACCTTCGCGACGCGCCTGGTCCAATCGGGAGTCGATCTCTACAAGGTTCAACGGCTCCTCGGACACAAGTCTCCGATGATGACGCAACGATATGCGCATCACTACCCGGAAAGCTTGCGAGATGGAGTGGAGATCTTGGACCGACGCGGACACCGTGACACAAAAATGACCACAGTGTTGAGGGTGTCAGAGAGTACTGTCTCGGAAGTAGTTGAAAACGTGGTGGGCGATACTGGTATCGAACCAGTGGCCTCTTCCGTGTGAAGGAAGCGCTCTACCCCTGAGCTAATCGCCCACAGGGCATGGAGTCTAGCATGGGCCAACCGAAGGGATCAACAGAACGCTGGCGAGAGGCTAGGGGCAAGGGGCGCATGGTTCTCGATAAAATGATCGGCCCATTGCCACGCGCCTCTAGCATCATGCCTATCACACAGTAGCCTTGACATCCCCAAAACACGGTTCCTACAATGCCCCTCCTCTCACCTTTTCTCACGGAGTTTCACTCGCATGCGCGACGATGTTGTCATTATCGGGGGCGGTCTGGCCGGATCTGAGGCCGCGTGGCAGGCCGCCAATCGTGGAGCAAAAGTGTCGCTCTATGAGATGCGCCCAAAAGAAACCACGAAGGCCCACAAGACTGGTGGTTTAGCAGAGTTAGTCTGTTCGAATTCGCTCGGCTCTACGGATCCGATGAATGCCCCCGGCATTTTGAAAGAGGAAATGCGCCGGCTCAACTCGCTGATTATCCGAGCGGCAGATGAAGCGCGGGTGCCGGCAGGATCGGCCCTGGCCGTCGACCGGGACCTATTTTCGCTCAAAATTACCCAGGCGCTCGAAGGCCATCCGAACATTCGCATTCTGCGTGAGGAAATCACGGACATTCCAACGGACTGTGTCTGCATTGTGGCGACCGGGCCGCTGACCTCCGACAAACTGTCTCAGGCCATCGCGCAATTGACCCATACGAAACATTTGTACTTTTACGATGCGATCTCTCCGATCGTGGATACGGACTCCATCAATATGGATGTCGTCTTCCTTGCCTCCCGTTATGGCAAGGGCGGGGACGACTACCTCAACTGCCCAATGGACGAAGCGACCTACAATGCCTTTTACGAAGCCTTACTGGCCGCGGAGAAAGTGCAACCGAAAGAATTCGAAAAGACCGCCTACTTCGAAGGCTGTATTCCCATCGAGGTGATGGCCGAACGGGGCCGTCAAACCATGCAATTCGGTCCATTAAAACCGGTGGGCCTGGAAAATCCCAAGACAGGGAAGAGAGCCTATGCGGTGGTACAGCTCCGGACGGAAAACGCCCATCGCTCCTGCTACAACCTTGTGGGGTTCCAGACCAAACTGACCTACGGAGAGCAGAAACGCGTGTTTCGCATGATTCCAGGCCTCGAACAAGCGGAGTTTCTCCGCTACGGCAGCCTGCACCGCAACACGTTTATCAATTCGCCCTCATTGTTGCGCAACACCCTCCAGTTCAAGGCGCGAGGCACCCTCTTCTTTGCCGGACAGCTGGTCGGCGTCGAGGGCTATGCGGACTCCGCCGCGATGGGAGGGTTGGCCGGCATCAATGCGGCTCGCGGCCTGGCAGGGTTACCACTGGTCACCCCGCCGCCCACCACGGCGCACGGCTGCCTGACGACGTACATTACGACCGCAGACCCCCGTCACTTTCAGCCGATGAATACGAATTTCGGACTCTTTCCTCCCCTTGCCACCGCGACGAGAGATAAGGAGAGTAAACGACGGCTCACAGGGCAACGGGCACTTGAGGACCTGACGGCATGGATGACGCAATCCGACATTTCATGACCTTCCTGAACCTGGAACGTCATGCATCGCCTGAAACTGTCCGCAACTATGGGTCGGATCTCCGACAGTTTCACGCGTTCATGAAGACGGAACGTCCCGGCCTGTCTACGCTCATTCCCTCTACGGTCACCACAGAGTCTGTCCGGGCTTATCTTCACTGGTTGGATCGCAAACATGAAAAGAGCACGTCGATAGCCCGAAAGCTCGCGACCCTCCGCAGCTTCTATCGTTTTCTGCAACGAGAGGCCCTCGTCGTCCTCAATCCTGCCGAGCCCATCAGAACGCCGAAACAGCCGAAACATCTTCCACGGGTGTTGACCAAGGACGACGCCGCCGCACTGATGGACTTTCCTGCCGGCCAAACAGGATCGTCCCTCCGGGACTGTGCGCTGCTGGAGACGCTCTATTCGACAGGCGCTCGCGTGAGTGAGCTCGTGGGGATCAATCTTGAAGATCTACGGCTGTCCGAGGGGCTGGTCCATCTCCGAGGAAAAGGCCGGAAAGAACGCATCGTACCGATCGGATCTGTGGCCCTCAAGGCCATCCACAGCTATCGTGCATCCTTGAAGCCACCGGCCAACAGCCCTCAACCATCGGCTCCAGTCTTTTTGAATGTGAGAGGGGGCCGGCTAACGACTCGAAGTGTAGCTCGTATCGTAGCCTGTTATTCGAACCGGCTTACCGGCGGCTCCGTAAGTCCCCACACGCTGCGGCATTCCTTTGCCACGCATCTCCTCGATGAAGGGGCCGATCTGCGGTCGATTCAAGAAATGCTGGGACATGTGTCATTGAACACCACACAAAAATATACGCACCTGGCGACGGATCAGCTCCTTGCCGTATACGATAAAACACATCCGCGAGCCGGTCGCTCGGCCAGCGGTCGTGTTATAAAAGACGACAAATCATGATTCGGGTTGAGCTGCAGCAGCCGGTATGGACGCCAGCCTCGCGATCTTCGCGTAACGGGAGCCACGCATGAATAAACTCATCAAGAAAGCAGACGTGCTGATCGAAGCCTTGCCCTACATTCGCACGTTCAAGGGCAAAACCATCGTCATTAAATATGGCGGTCATGCGATGACTGATGCGGTCCTGAAAGAGCGCTTCGCCCAGGATGTCGTGCTCTTGAAATATGTGGGTCTCAATCCGGTCATCGTGCATGGCGGAGGTCCCCAGATCGACAAGATGCTCCACCGCTTGGGTATTGAAGCCAAGTTTCGCCATGGGGTACGGGTCACCGATGATGCCACGATGGAAATCGTGGAGATGGTGCTGGCCGGTAAGATTAATATGGAAATCGTGGACCTCCTGAATCGCCATGGCGGCCTCGCGGTCGGATTGAGCGGAAAAGACGGCGGGCTCATCCTGTCTCGGCCACTCACAGCCAAAGCCTGGGCCGCCAGTCTGGAAAAGGATCTCGACGACGGCGATGGGGACGAGGATTTCGGTTGTGTCGGAGAAGTCCAGTCTATCGATCCCACGCTGGTGCGGAAGCTCCAGCAGGACCACTACATTCCCGTCATCGCGCCGATCGGCACCGACCGGGAAGGCAACACCTACAACATTAATGCCGATCTCGTGGCCGGAGCGATGGCCGCCGCGCTCGGTGCAGAAAAACTGGTGATGATGACCGATGTGAAGGGTATTCGCGATGCCAATGGACGCCACCTCTCCACGGTCTCACGCAAAGACGTGCAGCGGATGGTCAAAAAAGGCACGATCAGCGAAGGGATGTTGCCCAAGGTGCATGCCTGCCTGGACGCGCTCGGTGGCGGCGTCGGTAAAGCCCATATCATCGACGGTCGAATATCCCATGCCATTCTCCTCGAAGTATTCACGCGGAAAGGTATTGGGACCGAGATCACCGCGTAGTCCGTTCATCCAAGCAGTCTCTTGTTGTGGCCAATCAGCACTGTCGAATCAACCGCCACCTTGAAGCCCTCGTGGGCGAGCGTCATCCTGAGGCGAGCCCTCGCGCGCTTCGAAGGGCGGCGCATTATCTGGCCACGCACTTCTCCAAGTCTCAGTGGTCTACCAGCAGCCAGCTCGTCACTGCCTGGGGCAAGACCTATCGCAATGTCGTGGCGACGAAATATCCAAGCCAACCGAGACAGGGAAGGGAATTAGCCCCACTCCTGATTGGCGCACACTACGACACGGTGCCTGGATCGCCTGGCGCGGATGACAATGCAAGCGGACTGGTGGTGTTGCTAGAAGTGGCTTCACGGCTCAGCCGGACAGCTCTTGCACGACCGGTCTGGCTCGTCGCCTTCTGCCTCGAAGAGCAAGATCGGCTGGGGAGTCAGGCCTTCGCCTCCAGACTGAACGCTGAAGGCCGTGAGTTGGCCGGTGCCCTTATCCTGGAATGTGTCGGGTTTTCCAGAACCGAAGCTGAAACGCAACAGGCTCCACCAGGAGTCCCGATCGCAGTACCGACCCAGGGAGATTTTCTGGCCATGGTAGGCAACGAGACCTCCAAGGCGTTGATGCTCCAACTGGAACAGGATGCCAGGCAACAGAAGCCCCGGCTCAAGACCCTGTCATTGCTCGTGCCAGGGCGAGGAGAGGCGATACCTCATACCAGACGCAGCGACCATGCCTCGTTCTGGGATGCCGGTTATCCGGCTGTGATGTTGACCGATACGGCAAATTTCAGAAATCCGCATTACCATCGTGAGACCGATACCATGGACACTTTAAATCTTGAATTTCTCTCTAGCGTGGTAGCAACCGTCACCGCCACGATCCTTCACATCGCCGGAGCACGACCATGAAGACCAGCCGGACCAAACTGGCTCCCACGACTCGTCGTCTCGTGACCGAGGTCTATCATCGCCTCGACTATGGCGCGCTGGGACCGGTTTATTGTTATGAAGGGGGAGATGAATTTTGGCTAGCAAAGCGGGGGCCCTGTGAACGTCTCGGAAGTCGCGTCGCCGTGGTCTTGAAGCGAAAACTGCGACGGGGTGGCCGCAGCCTCTACGTTGGAGCCGGAGTGGCGGAACTTCCTGCGTTGATGATGGAAGTGCTGGAGCTGGATCGAACCGTAGAACCCTACAATCTCAGGAGAGCCGAAGTCTCGGCCCTCAACCCTGCCTGTCACTCGATTCCCCTCTCGTTCCGTGCGGTCGATGCCGCGAAAGCAAATGGCCGATTCGATCATCTCTGGATGGTCAGCGTCTTGAACGACCCTGAGCGATTCCCTAATCTGTCGCCTCTCTCCTATGGACGAGGCGATGCGCTCACCCTCGACCCTGTGAAGTTTGAAAAAGAGCGCCGCATCGTACGGGCCTTGGTTGCCCTCTGTATGGGCAAGCTTGCACTCCCTGGCTTAGTCACGACGACCACAGAAGAAGTGATCTGGATTGCCGAATGGTGCCACAAGCACCGAATTCCCTATACCGTTGGGAAGCGCTACTATCCAACTGCGCTGGTAGGAGATCCGATCTGCTTTGTACAAATCGGCACGAACAGCTAGCGGCTGCTAAATTCTGAAGCCTGGTTTTGATTTTGACGTATTGTCTAAATACTGGCCGGCGTACTTCACATAGTTCTCCGCTGACGCCTTAATCCAGGCAAGCTCTTCCGCCGTGACCGACCGTTTGACCTTTGCCGGTGATCCAAGGACGAGGCTGTTGGGTGGGACGATGGTCTGTTCCGTGATCAAGGCACCAGCCCCGACGACGGAATCTTCTCCGATCACGGCCCCATCCATAATAATGGCGCCCATGCCGATCAACACCCGATCGTGAATCGTGCAACCGTGGAGGATCACGCCATGGCCGATGGTCACCTCGTTGCCGATGATGAGCGGATGGGTGTCGTGGGAGACGTGCAACATGCAGAGGTCCTGCACGTTGGTCCGGTCACCGATCCGAATATAATGTACATCCCCGCGAATCACGGCATGGAACCAGACGCTGCAATGCTCGCCGAGCACGACGTCGCCGATCACGATGCCGGTCTCTTCGATGAAACAGGAGGTCGGAACGGTGGGTTTGATGCCCTGAAACGTGCGAATCATACGGCCTACTGTAGGGCAATCGTCTACTGACCTGCAAGAGGCGGTTGATTGACAGGCTTTTCAAGCGTCCCGTAGACTAGCCCTTATGGCTACACGATTGATCACGCCCTCGCGCCCGAGCAAAAAGAAAACCACTATCGGCTTCGTCAACCTGGGTTGTTCGAAGAACCAGGTCGATTCCGAAGTCATGTTAGGCACCCTGGTGGCAGACGGGTTTACCCTGACCGCCGACCCGAAGAAAGCCGAAGTGGTCATCATTAATACCTGTGGCTTCATCGAAGAAGCCAAGCAGGAGTCGATCGATACGATCATTGCGCACGGCAAACTCAAAGACAATGGATCCTGTCTCGTCTTGATTGCCGCCGGTTGTCTGGCGCAGCGCTATCAGGGAGATCTCCTCAAACAATTGCCGGAGCTCGACGGAGTGGTGGGAACCGGTGAGTTCGGAAAGATCGCAGAAATTTGCCGGGATCTCTTGGCGCCGAAAAAACGGCAGCAACGACTCTGGATCAGCGAGCCTCCCTATCTCTACGACGCAGATGCGCCACGGCTCCGTCTCGGGAAAGCCCATAGCGCCTATGTGAAAATCGCCGAAGGCTGCAACCGGAACTGTGCGTTCTGCGCGATTCCCTTGATGAGAGGCAAACAGCGAAGCCGCCCCGTAGAATCGATCGTGGCCGAAGCCACGCGCCTCGCAGCGGAAGGCGTAAAGGAAATCAACCTCATTTCCCAGGACACCGTGAATTACGGCGTCGATCTTGGCCTGCGCCAAGGCCTCACCACGCTGCTCCGCGAGTTGGTGAAGGTGAAAGACCTCCATTGGATCAGGCCATTCTATCTCTATCCGCAACAGGTATCGGACGAGTTGTTGGATCTCTACGCGGGAGAAGAAAAGATCACCAAGTACATCGACATGCCGCTGCAGCACATCAACGATCGCATGCTCAAACGAATGCACAGGCTGGGCGATCGGAACACCATCACCTCTCTCGTTGAACGAATCCGGACGCGCATTCCCGCGGTCACGTTTCGCACGGCCTTCATCGTGGGGTTTCCAGGCGAGACCGAGCAGGCGTTCGACGAACTACGAAACTACGTGGCAGAGGCCGAGTTCGATCGCGTGGCGGTGTTTTTGTATTCAGACGAAGAAGATACGCCGGCCCTTGGGCTGGACGACAAGATCGAACGGTCGGTCATGGACGAACGACGGAATGAACTTCTGGCTGTGCAAGAAGAGATTGCGGCGGCCCGAGGCCAGGCCCGTATCGGCTCCGTCATGGAGGTTCTGGTCGAAGGGGTTTCAGAAGAGACGGAGCTATTGCTCGAGGGCCGCCATGAAGGGCTGGCTCCGGAGATCGACGGCGTCGTCTATATCAATGATGGGTCAGCCATGGCAGGGGACGTCGTCAAGGTCGAGATCACCGATGCGGCGATGTATGACCTGGTCGGCCACATCGTCCCATAATGGGCTGCTGAAAAATACCGCCAGCATCGTTCTCGCATCGTTCAGGCCTTCAACGTACCCGTCGGGTACGCTTCAGCCCCTCTCTCGCTGCGGCCTTGCTGACGGTCTTTTTGAGCAGCCCTCTAGCGTCATGAGGCACCAAGATCGCTACCTCTCTGCTACAACTCGGTAATTTCTTTCATCGGAGATAGGCCTACGATGGCGCAGCGAAAAGAATCTGTTGTTCTTCTGATTCATTGCAAGGATCGCAGGGGCATTGTGGCTCGAGTCTCTGGTTTCATTCACGACTTCGGCGGGAATATCCTCGACTCGGAGCACCATACCGATGAAGAGAGCAACGAGTTTCTCATGCGTATGGAGTTTGCCGCCGAGGGCCTGCAGATTCCGCCCGATGAAATCGCAACCGCGTTCGCTCCGGTCGCGAAGACCTTCGAGATGCGCTATGAGGTTCGTCCCTCAAGCCACCGAACGAGAGTCGCCATGTTGGTCTCGAAACAGGATCACTGCCTGGCGGACTTGCTCCAACGACACAAACGCGATGAGTTGCACATCGATGTCCCCGTCATTATCTCCAATCATGACACCTGCGCAAGCTGGGCTGAACTCTTCAAGATTCCCTTCTCCGTCTGTCCCGTGACCAAGGAGACGAAGCCCCAGCAGGAGCAAGCCGTACTCTCCCTCCTGAAGGACCATACTATCGAGCTCGTGGTCATGACCCGCTACATGCAAATCCTCAGCGCCAGCTTTCTGGCGCAGGTCGGCTGTCCAGTCATCAATATCCATCACTCCTTCCTGCCTGCGTTTATGGGAGCAAACCCCTATCGGCAGGCCTATGACCGGGGAGTGAAAATCATCGGAGCCACGGCACATTATGCCACGGAAGATCTGGATGAAGGCCCGATCATCGAGCAAGATGTCATGCATGTGGGCCACCGAGACACCGTTGACGACCTGGTGAGGAAAGGACGGGATCTGGAGGAGATTGTGCTGGCCCGCGCGGTGCGGCGCCATGTTGAGCGACGGGTGTTGGTCTATGGAAGAAAGACGGTGGTATTCGACTAACGACGATGGGGCAGCAGTATTACTGCCCCATCGTTATAGTGATCGCTAGACTTTTGCGCTGAGGAACAATGAATTGCCTCGCCGGTCGATCAGGATCAAGACGTTCTCGCCCTTCTTCAGTCCTGACGACACTTTCTCAAATTCTTTCATCGACTTTACTGGCTGCCGGTTGAGCTCGCGAATCACGTCACCCCGCATCACCCCGGCCTTTTCTGCGCTGCTCTCAGGCTCAACCGCTGTGACAACGACGCCCTGAGCCTTGCCCTTCACGCCTAGCTCCTTCGCTGTTTCCCGATCGAGGTCCTGCACAGCGACTCCAGCGAAGGCATAGTCGGTCTCGCCGCTCTCAACCTTGGCGACTTTGGTGTTGTCCGGTTGCTCGCCGATCGTCACGGTCACGTCTTTCTCATGGCCATCACGGATCACCCGGATCGTCACTTTCGTGCCCACTACTGTTTTCGTCACCTGCCGTTGAAGCGACACCGCATCTTCCACTGGCGTACCTTGATAGGTTGTAATGATATCGCCTTGCTTGAGGCCCGCTTGCCCGGCAGGGCCGTCGTCCTTCACGTCACTGACGAGGGCCCCTTTCACGTCTTTGAGGCTGAACGACTTAGCCAGTTCCTGATTGAGATCCTGAATGGAGACTCCCAGGAATCCCCGTACCACTTTCCCATTCTTAACCAGGCTGTCATAAATCGGCTTGCTCATACTGGTTGGGACAGCGAACCCCACACCCTGATAGCCGCCACTTTGAGAGAAGATCGCGGTATTGATACCCACCAGTTCGCCCTTGGTATTCACCAAGGCGCCGCCAGAGTTTCCGGGATTGATGGCTGCATCGGTTTGGATGAAGTCTTCATACTGCGTAATGCCCATATGGCCGCGGCCCAAGGCGCTCACGATGCCGAGGGTAACGGTGGAATTCAGCCCGAAAGGATTTCCGACTGCCAATACATATTCACCAACTTGCAATTTTGTGGCATCGCCCCAGGAGACGGTCGGAAGGTTCTGCCCCTCGATCTTGACGACGGCGAGATCCGTTTTCGGATCTGTCCCGACAATCTTGCCCGTGAATTCCCGTTTGTCCGGTAGCGTAATGGTGACGGTGCGTGCTCCATCAATCACATGGTTGTTGGTGAGGATGTACCCGTCCGGTGAGACGATCACGCCGGACCCCTGCCCACCGCCCCGATGCTCCCGAGGTTCACCGGGACCAGGACCTTGCGGCCCGCGGAATCCACGAGGACCGGACGGTCCCCCCGGTCCGCCAAAGAACTCTTCCATACGTTCCCGCAATTCGTCTGGCATGCCTCGTCTATCCGACACCTTCTCGACGGTAACGGTTGTGATGTTCACGACTGCCGGTGTCACGGCTTTCGCCACTTCTGTAAATCCATTCGATGGCGCGGAGCTCATCGTGAGAGCCACCGGCGTCGCCGTCAACATAGCGGGACTCGATGCATGGGAAGGAGCCAGCGATTGGCCTCCCCAGATCAGAAGAGCGCTCAATGTTGCAACCGCTGCAACGGTTCCAAGGGTCTGACGAACAGGCTGTCTCATAATTTCCTCCTTGCGATTGATCGACCGGGATACAAACCGATGACGATGTTCGATGCTCTGAACAACGTATCAGTCGGCGATGAGAGGACGATTAGGAGGGGATTAGAAGTGGTTAAGCCGATGGAGAAACCAGAGGCACTGTCACCGTAAAGGTCGAACCTTCGCCAACCTGGCTCTGGACCTCGATATGGCCGCGATGGGATTCGGCAATCCAGACGCAAATCGCCAATCCAAGGCCCGTACCCTTCTTCGTATGAGCCCGCGCGTTATCGGCGCGATAGAACCGGTCGAAGATCTGAGCCTGATCGTCTTGTGTGATACCAATGCCGTGATCGGTCACCGACAGTCGTGCCTGGCCCTGCTCGATCGTCAGGGCCATCTCGACTGTGCCCCCGGAACGAGAATATTTAATCGCGTTATCGACGAGGTTCAGGAACAGTTCCCGCAAACGCAGTTCATCTCCTAATACCACTGCCGGCGTGGTGGCGCTGAGCAAGACCTGGACATCCCGCTCCTGCCCTAGCAGGGAGGCTTGCCGCTGGACGTCTTCGATGAGCGAATCCAGCGGCACAGGCAAATGCTCCATCTTCACCTCGCCCATGTCGGCCCGGGAGAGGAAGAGCAACTCATCCACAATGCGCGTCATCCGATCGATTTCTTCGAGATTGCTCTCCATGACGGCTTTGTAGTCCTCGTTTTCTCGTGGACGGCGAAGGGCGAGTTCGGTTTCCCCTCGCATCACCGTCAAGGGCGTGCGCAGTTCGTGTGAAGCATCGCTGCTGAACTGGCGGATCTGCCGAAAGGAGGTCTCCAGCCGGGCGATCATGTCGTTGAAGGTATTCGTCAGACGGCCGATTTCATCGGCGGAGGCCGGAGCCGTCAGCCGTTGCGTCAGATCACCTCCGGCGATGCGTTGCGCAGCCAGCGTAATGGCATCGACGGGGCGAAGGGCCCGACCCGCCATGAACCAGCCGCCGGCGAGCGACACGACCAGCGCGACGGGCATACTCACCAATAGCACTAACAGGAGACGGTTCAAGGTATGTTCGACCGAGTCCATCGTGGTGCCGACCTGGACAATGTAGAGCAGACTGCCCCGATAGATGATGGGAACCGAAATGAGGCGTATGGGCGGTTCCTTGGGGTACTTCGCGGATTCGAACAACGTATGGCCTGAGTAGGCCACTTCCAACGCCTGGCGGCTCAACGGTATCTCATGTTGTTTGACGTTCGGCGAACGAATAGTGATGGTGCCGGAAGGACTGAAGATCTGAAAGAACTTGTCGATACGCGCCAGTTCGGGGAACTGAGACATCAGTTCGGTTTCGTCGATGAGCGGGAGGAACCCGCGTTCTTCCAACGACCGCACCGCCGCCGCGGCGGTTTCCTCCAGAGATTGATCGACCGCGTCACGAAGGCTTCGCGCGGTAATGACATACAAGATGGTTGAAAAGATGATGAGGATGAGCGCGAGGGCGGTGCCATACCACAGCGTGAGACGGACGCGAAGCGGCATCAGTCGGCCTTCAGCATATATCCGCTTCCGCGAATCGTATAAATCAACTTCTTCGAGCGTCCCCGGTCGATCTTGTTCCGGAGATAATTCACGTACACATCGATGACATTGGTAAACGTGTCGAAGTCCTGATTCCACACATGTTCTGAAATCATGGGACGGGTCAAGACGCGCCCCGTATGACGCATCAGATATTCGAGCAGCGCATATTCCTTCGAAGTGAGGTCGATCCGTTGGCCGCCCCTGGTCACCTCTCGCGTGGCCGGGTTCAAGACCAAATCGTCGATCTGGAGAACGCCGGAACCCTCGGTCGCGCCGCGGCGAAGCAGGGCGCGAATACGGGCGAGCAGTTCGTCGATGGCAAAGGGCTTGGTGAGGTAATCGTCTGCGCCGGCGTCAAGACCCTTGACTCGCTGGTCGACTTGGGATTGGGCGGTCAGAATCAGAATAGGGGTTTGAATCTTGGCCTGACGGACTCCCTTCAGCACATCCAGTCCGGGCAATGACGGTAGCATCAAGTCGACGATCAGAAGGTCGTAGTTCGTCGCAAAGGCCATCTGAAGGCCCTTCGCCCCATCTTCACAGAGATCGACGGCGTAACTCTCTTCTTCAAGCGCGCGCTTGATGAAACAGCCGACTTTCGTTTCGTCTTCAATAACGAGTATGCGCATAGTATTCGCCGCGTGATTATACCAGAGCTCCGTCGACTAATCGCCTGCCTCTTATGTCGGCGGAAAACGCGTGACGGTCACAGGTTCGTGGGTCAGCGCCGTTCCCTCGGGAGTCCGACGGATGAGGCTATGTTTCAACCAATGTTGATCATCGCGGACGGGATAGTCCGACCGGTAATGGGCGCCACGGCTTTCCTGCCTCGCGAGCGCACTGGTGGCGATGGTCTCCGCGACGTCGAGCAGGCATTCGAGCTCCAATGCCTGCACCAGGTCCGTATTAAACACCCGCCCTTTGTCTTGCACCGTCATGGAGGCGGCGCGCTGGGTCAATGTCGAAATGGCCGAGATGGCGGCAGACATGGACTCCTGGGTCCTGACAAGACCCAGATTGAGGCTCATCGTCCGACCGAGTTCCTCGCGCAGCTGCCAGGCTCGGACCGATCCCTCCTGTGCCAGCACACGCTGGACGCGAGCCTGCTCAGTCGTGAGCTGGTCGTTTCTGAGTGCCTGTGGCGCAACGGTGCGGACATACTCTCCGGCTCGAACTCCAGCGCGCCGACCGAACACGATCGTTTCAAGGAGTGAGTTGCCTCCGAGCCGATTGGCGCCATGAACACTGACACAAGCACATTCGCCGGCCGCATAGAGACCGGCGATGCCCGTTTCGGTCCATTGGTTGGTGCGGACGCCACCCATCTGATAATGCGCACCGGGGCGAACAGGAATAGGGGTCTCGATCGGGTCGAGACCGGCGAACTCCATGGCGAGTGCCCTGATCTGAGGAAGCCGTTCGAGAATACGCTGGCGGCCAAGATGCCGTAAATCCAATAACACGCAGCCATCGACCCCACGGCCTTCGAGGATTTCCTGCCCGATCGCTAACGAGACGGTGGAGCGAGTCGCCAATTCCATCTGCTGCGGAGCGTAGACTTTCATGAACCGTTCGCCCAGGGTATTCAGCAGGTAGCCCCCTTCCCCGCGAGCCCCCTCCGTAATGAGGATACCCGTACCCTTCAGGGTGGTGGGATGGAATTGGACAAATTCCATATCCGCCAAGGGGGCACCGGCACGGTACGCGAGCGCCATGCCGTCGCCGGTATTGATGACGGCGTTCGTGCTCGTCAGAAAGACCCGTCCGCTGCCTCCTGTGGCCAAGATGACCGCTTTGGCCCTGATGACATGCAGCCCCCCATGGATCAGGTCCCAGGCCACGACACCCCGGCAGACACCGTCTTCCACGATCAAGGTCGTGACATACCATTCTTCATACACCGCAATGCGCCGCTTGAGCAGCTGTTCGTACATCGCGTGCAGGATGGCATGCCCCGTACGATCGGCGGCGTAACAGGTCCGGGGAAAACCGGCTCCACCGAACGGCCGTTGGGCGATACGACCCTCTTCGTTTCGACTGAAAATAACCCCGAGGCGTTCTAATTCGAGAATATCCTCAGGCGCTTCGCGGCACATGGCCTCGATGGCATCCTGATCGCCGAGATAGAGTCCTCCCTTGGTCGTGTCATACGCATGGGCTTCCCAGGAATCGTCTTCTCCCAATGCCGCGTTGATGCCCCCCTGGGCGGCCACGGAATGGCTCCGAACCGGATGAACCTTCGACATCACGGCGACGTCGAGGTCTGGCGGTGCGGTCACCGCCGCCCTCATCCCTGCCAGACCGGCCCCGATGATCAGAATGTCGTGTAGTTTCATAGCCCGCACTCATACGTGACTCTCAGCGTGAAGGCAAGCCTGGAGCCCTTGATCCGACCCTTGGAGAATAGGGAGCGCGCATGATACTCTGCTGGCCGCGAAGGGGGCCGGCCGTAGACCAGCGCGCTCCACAAACGCCACTTACTCCGAAGGACAAGACGAACGCCATGGCCACACCGGACTTTCTGAGCCCCACCGACACCTTCATCCATCGCCATCTCGGTTCCACCGACATTGATGTTCGCCACATGTTGGCAACACTCGGCCTGCAGTCGCTGGAGGAGCTGAGCGATGCCATTGTGCCGGCGGATATTCGCCTGCGGAATGAATTAAACCTGCCGCTGCACCGCGGCGAACAGGCCGTGTTGCAAGACATCCGCTCCATCGCGGCAAAAAACCAGCTTTACCGATCGTTGATCGGCATGGGTTATCACGACTGCCTCACACCCGGCGTCATCCAACGCAACATTTTCGAGAACCCGGCCTGGTATACCCAGTACACGCCCTACCAGGCGGAGATCGCCCAGGGCCGCTTAGAAGCCCTCGTGAATTTTCAAACCGTGGTGGCGGACCTCACCGGCTTGCCCTTAGCCAATGCATCGCTCCTGGATGAAGCGACGGCTGCGGCAGAGGCCATGGCGATGTGTCTCGCCGTCTCCCGTTCGTCCGGCCTCGAACGGACAGCGTTCTTCGCCTCGCAAGATTGTCACCCTCAAACCATCGCAGTGATGCAGACGCGGGCAGAGCCCCTCGGCATGACGCTGCAGATAGGGCGAACGCAGACCATCGACTTCTCCAATCCCCAGCTGGCCGGCATTCTGCTCCAATACCCGGCCACCGACGGCTCTGTTAGAGACTACAGTGCCCTCGTGTCGCAGGCCCACGCGGCCGGAGTGCTGGTGGTGATGGCCACCGATCTGCTGGCCTTAACCCTGTTGAAAGCACCGGGAGAATTCGGAGCCGATATCGCCATAGGCTCCAGCCAGCGATTCGGGGTCCCGATCGGATTTGGCGGCCCCCATGCCGCGTTTCTTTCAACGGCTGAGTCATTCAAGCGACAGATGCCTGGCCGCATCGTCGGGGTGTCCAAAGACGTCACAGGGAAACCGGCAGCCCGACTCTCGCTGCAGACCCGCGAACAACATATCCGGCGTGAAAAGGCGACGAGCAACATTTGTACGGCGCAGGTCCTCTTAGCCATCATGGCGAGTATGTATGCGGTCTACCATGGGCCCGAGGGCTTGCGGAGGATTGCCGAGCGCGTGCATGGCTTGGCCGTACTCTTGTCAGCGGGTCTGCGTCAGCTCGGATTCGATGTCGGAGCGGAAGAGTATTTCGATACGATTCTGGTTCGACTGACGAAAGTGCAGTCTGAGCCTATTTTGTTCAGAGCCAACGAAGCCGGCATCAATCTTCGCAGACATGAGGACCACTCGATCGGGATTGCCCTGGATGAACTGAGCTCGGAGGACGAAATCAGGCGCCTGATGGAAATCTTCGTCGGCCATGATCGCCTGCCGTTTCAGGTCAGAGACTTGTGCCAGAACATCACCACCGATTTCCCGGCGCATCTTGCCCGTACCAGCCGGTACCTGACCCATGAGGTCTTCAATCGCTATCATACTGAGCATGAGATGCTGCGATATATCCATCGCCTCGCCGCGAAAGATTTGTCGCTCGTTCATTCGATGATCCCGTTGGGCTCCTGCACCATGAAACTCAACGCGACGTCCGAAATGTTACCGGTGACCTGGCCGGAGTTTTCGCAGCTTCATCCCTTTGCCCCGGCTGACCAGACGAAGGGGTACCAGGAACTGTTCGGTCAATTAGAAGCCTGGTTGGCGGAGATCACAGGGTTTTCCTCCGTCTCCTTGCAGCCGAACGCGGGCTCACAGGGCGAGTATGCAGGACTGATGGTGATCCGGGCCTATCACCGGAGCCAGGGTGAAACGCATCGAGACGTCTGTTTGATTCCCGTATCCGCGCATGGCACGAATCCGGCCAGTGCGGCCATGGTTGGCATGACGGTGGTCGTCGTCGCCTGCGATCGTCAAGGCAATGTGGACTTAGCCGATCTTGAAGCGAAGGCGTCCCAGTATCGCGATCGACTCTCGGCCCTCATGTTGACCTATCCCTCGACCCATGGCGTCTTTGAAGCGGGCGTGCGCCGCATCTGCCAGATCGTGCATACCCATGGCGGGCAAGTGTATATGGATGGCGCCAACATGAATGCCCAGGTGGGACTCTGCCGCCCAGGCGACATCGGCGCGGATGTATGCCATCTCAATCTGCATAAGACGTTCTGTATCCCCCATGGAGGGGGCGGTCCCGGAATGGGGCCGATCGGTGTGGCTCGCCATCTGGCGCCATTTCTTCCCGGCCATCCGGTCACGAAGTTAGGCGGCCAGGAATCCATCGGACCGGTGTCGGCGGCGCCCTATGGCAGCCCCAGCATCGTCACGATTTCCTGGGTCTACATCGCCCTGATGGGACGTGACGGATTGACCAAGGCGACGCAGGTGGCCATCTTGAACGCGAACTACATGGCCAAGCGGCTGGAGAAATACTATCCGATCTTGTACAGGGGAACGTCCGGGTTCGTCGCGCACGAATTCATTCTCGACCTTCGTCAGTTCAAGGAGACTGCGGGAGTCGAAGCGATGGATGTGGCGAAGCGATTGATGGATTACGGGTTCCATGCTCCCACCGTCTCGTTCCCGGTTGCCGGAACACTCATGGTCGAACCAACTGAAAGCGAGTCCAGAGCCGAATTGGACCGATTCTGCGAGGCGATGATCTTGATTCATGCCGAGATCCAGGAGATCGTCGAAGGCCGCCAGCCTCGCACGAACAATCTGCTGAAGAACGCCCCGCATACGGCACAGATCGTGACGGGCAATGAATGGACCAGACCCTATAGCCGTGAACAGGCCGCGTTCCCCGCTTCCTGGGTCCGCGACCATAAGTTCTGGCCTAGCGTCAGCCGGATCGACGAAGCCTATGGGGACCGCCATCTGATCTGCACCTGTCCACCGATAGAGGCCTATTCCAGCTAGCCGGCCGTCCAGACAGTCCGCCAGCGGCGTTCTCGCCTCTCCGCTTGCTGCGGCCTTGCTGGACGGCCTCTCTGAACAGCCCGCAGTCTTCGCCAGGTTCCGTTCATGGAACGCCCCACCAACACAATTCCCCCTCCTTTGGGGCATTGTGATACGACTAGCCAGTCAGCGATAAAGGAGCCTGTCCAATTCACAGGGTGAGGCCTATTCCATGTCGAAAATCTTGAATCTCAGCGCACACACGACCGACGAAGATCTCAAACACCTGACCACCTTGCTGCTCTATCACCTCGTTGAACAAAACGGCGGCCAAGTACAGTTCAAACTGGAAGATGCCCATCGCGTTCGCGAGAACCTCGCAACCAAGATGGTGCAAATGCAGGTGGGTGATGAAGTGCGGTTAAAAATCATCAATCGACTTCCTGAGTTATCGTAGTTCTGCATCAACTAATCCATATCTTAGCTCGCCGCAGTTAGACTGACCGCAACATCTTCCTGCAAACGATCTTGATAGATTTTTATTTACCGTACGCCCGTGGCAATCCTCATCAAGATACGGTTTGTTTCACCTCTCCAATTGAGATAACCTCGCTGCATCAGCGTTCGTCAGGCACGATTGATGGTTAGCCCAACCATGCTGCAGATCTCATCACACGTCACCATCCCCGACTCTGAAATCGACATCCATGCGATGCGGGCGCAGGGTGCCGGTGGACAGAACGTCAATAAGGTTTCGTCCGCGATTCATTTACAGTTCGATGTTGCGGCCTCCTCGTTGCCGCCCTTCTACAAAGAAGAGCTGCTGAAGCTCAGAGACAATCGAATTTCAGCTGATGGAGTGATTACTATTAAGGCTCAGCAGCACCGGAGTCAGGAGCAGAATCGAGAGGATGCGCTCACGCGATTACTCGAACTTATTCAGAGCGTGGCGATCCCGCGCAAGAAACGCAGAGCGACGAAACCGACGAAGGGATCGAAGCAGCGGCGATTGGAGAGCAAGACGAAACGAGGGAAGTTAAAAACACTCAGGCGGACAATCGAGTAGTACCTAGAAGCAATGACACGTGCATTCCGACAAGCGAGATACGAATGCCACTTCACGCCAACGGCTGTTCAAAAAGGCTGTCCAGCAAGGCCGCAGCGAGTGAAGGCCCGAGGCGTACCCTCTGTGGTACGTTGAGGGTCTGAGCGATGCGAGAACGAAGCTGGCGGGCTTTTTCAACAGCCGTCAGTCCGGCGACGCAAGTGACCCCAGGATATGATACCCGCCATCGACGTAGATCACTTCTCCAGTAATCCCACGCCCTAGTGGACTGACCAAGAACAATGCTGTATCACCCACTTCGCCTTGCTCGGTTGCGCGGCGTAGCGGGGCAAATTCTCTGTGGTGGTCGACCATCTTGCTGATGCCAGAGACTCCGCGAGCGGCAAGGGTCTTGATCGGACCGGCAGAGATGGCATTCACCCGAATGTTCTTCGGACCGAGGTCGTGAGCCAGATAACGGACGGTCGCTTCGAGCGCGGCCTTGGCAACACCCATCACATTGTAATGTGGCACGACCCGTTCCGCGCCAAGGTAGGTCAGCGTGACGACGGACCCACCGTCGGTCATGAGGGGCAGCGCCGCCTTGGTGACGGCAACGAGTGAATAGGCACTCACGTCGAGGGCCGTCGCGAATCCCTGCCTCGTGGTATTCACGAACTGACCGGTCAGTTCTTCCCGCGGGGCAAAAGCGACTGAATGGACGAGAAAATCGATCTTCGGAGTTTCCTTCCCGACATTCTGCATCAAGGCGGCAATTTGCGCGTCGTCTCCCACGTCGCAAGGAAAGGCTTTCGCCCCTGGCATCGTGGCGACCAGTTCTTCGACGTTCTCTCGTAGCCGCTCGCCCTGATAATTAAAGAACAACTTGGCGCCCTGGCTGGCCGCCGATTGGGCGATAGCCCAGGCGATGCTGTGCTTGTTGGCAACCCCGATGATCAGTCCTGTTTTGCCGTCTAATAACATCTGGCACTCCTACAAGAATGGTGAGAGTCGAGCTACCTCTTCGCTCCGAAAAGTGAAGATAGCACGATTTACGGTCAGAGTGAATCAGCTTCCTCACGGAGGGCTTGGAATGCGCCAAGCATGACGCTGTATGAATAATGCGCGTTTCGCCCGCTGGGATTGGGAAGGACGAACAACGGGACATCGGCCAATGGCACAGTCTGAAGTCCCAGGTTCACTCGTTGCCCCCTGGTAACAGGAAAAAGCGTCCTGTAAATGGTCACCCCGAGCAAGGCGACGATCTGTGGACGATAGCGTTGTACGGTGGCAACGAGTCTCTTTCGTCCAACGGCATATTCACCAGGCTTGAGTTCATCGATTCCTGCGCTGGGCCGTTGGATGATGTTCGTCAAACCAAGGCCCATCTCTGGTAGACGCCAATCGTCCTGGTAGGTCAGTGGCTCAGAAACGAGCTTCGATTCGTATAAAAGTTTCCAGAACCGATTGGAGTGACCGGCAAAATGGTGGCCCATGGCTGCAGAACGGAGGCCTGGGTTGATGCCGACGAAGAGGATCCTGACTCCAGGCTGAATGTGGTCTGCGAGCCCTTTATGAGGGTGAGTCTTGGATTGTTGACGTACTGCTATGCGGATCATCGTTTCGGTCAAATCGCTGGTCAATTCCGTCTCAGGTTCGACCAGGATGTGCGTTCCTTGGTTTGAGGCGGTTTAGCCGTCGACCAGCCATTCTGCCACAGAAAAGCGAAGGTGTGGCCCTTCGGCTCTAGCCAGGTAATTACTCATAACACATTGATAAGACAAGCAAGGCATCGCTTTTTAAGTTCCGGCACTAAGCTTGCTGAACAGTCCTAGCGTGTGCCGATCATGGCACGATATTCAATCACTAACAGGGGGTCACATACTATGAAGAGCATGTTGATGGCAATCATGGCAGTGGCAGTGGCAGTGTCGTTCAGCGCACCTTCCTTCGCCGGCGAAGAGAAGAAGGACAAGAAGGATGAGAAGAAGGGCGGCCACGTCCTCGTGTACGGCGATGAGAAGAAGGATAAGAAGGACGAGAAGAAGGGTGGCCACGCCGATACGTTCAACGACAAGAAGGATGAGAAGAAGAAAGACGAGAAGGCTAAGTAGTCCCTTTTCTCTGACGAGGCTAGTTCGCTTGAAGGGTCTCCTGCCTAAAGCGGGAGACCCTTCGAGTCCTCTTCCCTACCTGCTTCTTTCCCGAAGATAGACGGCCTGCAATCCCACGATCGATTTTGCATCTCTGATCGCACCAGTCTCAATCATGCTGATGGCTTCCAGTAATGGCAGTTCGATCACTTCGAGCACTTCATCCTGATCGAGCTGTTGCTTTCCCGCCGTCAACCCGGTTCCCTTGTAGACATGGATCACCTCGTCGGTGAACCCCGGCGCGGTCAAGATACTGGACAGCAGTTCAAGCTTGCCCGCCCGATAGCCTATTTCTTCTTCCAGCTCTCGTGCCGCGCAGGCCATCGGGTCTTCTCCAGGATGGAGTTTTCCCGCAGGGATTTCGTAGATGAACCCTCCGGCTGCCTGGCGGAACTGCCGAATCAAGACAACCGTGCCATCGTCTTTCAGCGGCACCACCGCGGCTGCGCCAGGATGGCGGACCACTTCTAAGTCGACCGTGAGGCCGTTCGGCAACGTGACGGTGTCGACGTTCACGTTTATGATGATGCCCGTATACATGCGTTTGCTCTGCATAAACATTCCTAGAGGCTTGAGGCCAGAGGCCAGGGGCGAAGAATTGGATGCACGTACATGCTCGATATCATCTCAGTTCCTTTAGCCCCTCGCCCATTGCCTCATGCCCGCGCAAGGCTACGCCTTGCGCTTCTTGTAGAACGGTGGCTTGACGATCTGAGCTGGGACGTTCTTGCTGCGAATCTCTATCAGGATGGACGTGCCGGGCTCCGCATAGCGCAGAGGCACGTAACCCAACCCGATGCCCTTCTGAAGAAGTGGCGAGAGGTTGCCGCTGGTTACCTCGCCGATGGGTTGGGACGTTGCGGAGTCAAGGATTCTGAATCCGTGGCGTGGCACGGCCTTCTCAACCAGTTCGAACGCTACGAAACGACGAACGACCCCGGCCTGTTTCTGCGCCAGGAGCGTCTGGCTGCCGATGAATGGACCTTTCTGGAAGCTGACCGTCCAATCCGCATTGGCTTCAAGCGGCGTCGTGTCTTCACCCATGTCGTTGCCATAGAGCAGATAGCCCATTTCCAACCGGAGAAGATCTCTCGCGCCGAGTCCGGCCGGCTTGAGTCCCCAGGCCTGCCCCTTCTCGATGAGTAGGTCCCAGAGGCGGCCGACCTTGTCTGCATCGATATAAATCTCATAGCCCAATTCACCGCTGTAGCCTGTTCGGGCTAGCAAGCAAGACAAGCCCCCTATGGCCCCCTTACAAGTGTGATGGAGCTTGAGCCCTTCGAGAGCCGTCCCGCCGAGACTCATGAGTAGCTCGCGAGATTTAGGACCCTGGACGGCCACCTGAGCCAATTCAACCGACCGATCGTCGAGACGAACCGTCCTATCCTGGCCAAGCTGTGTGTGCAGCCACGACAGGATTTTCTCGCGGTTCGAGGCATTCACACACAAGAGAAATTCGTCCGACCCGAGCCGATAGACAAAGATGTCGTCTTTGATGCCCCCGTGCTCGTTGCAGACCATGGAATATTGGGCTTGCGAGACCGCGATCTTGTCGACGTCGTTCGTCGTGACTCGCTGGAGGAACGGGATAGCACCGGGGCCGGCGACTCGCAACCGCCCCATATGACTCACGTCGAAGAGGCCGATATGGGAGCGGACGGTATGGTACTCGTCCACCACACCGCTATACTGAATCGGCATTTCCCATCCGGCGAAATCGACGAGTTTGGCGCCGCAGGCTTGATGCTGCGTAATCAGTGGGGTCCGTTGCATGACGTGGCTCAGAGGCCCAGCAGTTCGACGTCGAAAATCAACGTGGCATGTGGAGGAATCAGGCCGCCCGCACCCTGTGCGCCATACCCGAGCTTTGATGGGATGGTCAGCTTTCGCTTGCCGCCCACTTTCATGCCCTTCACGCCCTCATCCCATCCTTTGATGACTCGCCCGGCCCCTAGAGGAAACGAGAAGGGCTGGCCCCGGTCTACGGAACTGTCGAATTTCTTCCCGTTTTCCAGCCAGCCGGTGTAATGCACGATGACCGTCTGTCCCGCCTCGGCCGTGGCTCCGGTTCCGACCGTCAGATCGACATACTGCAACCCCGATGACGTCGTGACTTCATTTCCTTCCGCGCCTGCTTCTTGATGCGGCATACCTGCTCCTTTTCTGATCGTTGGCCACCTGAGCATTCAGGTGGAGGACAATAGACTCACACATTGCACTGCGTCGCATCGCCTGCCGACCGCGAGACCGACAATCTCTATCGAACGCTCACGACACGACTCTCACGGATGTGGCGCACGGGAGTTCGGTTCAGAGAAAATGACCACGCTGGCCGTGTAGCCATGCAGGAAATTGCGTCCCCCGACAGGACCGATCTCTCCTTGTGCGAAAAATCCAGCCGTCGGGAGAACCCCGAGGCGCTCTTGCACGACTCCACTATCGTGATGGGGCTGGCCAAAGAGGCCCTCTCCACGCCCACAACAACTGAACAAGAGGGCTCCGAGCGGCGGATTCCGGTGCTTTGCTCGATCCGCAGCCAGGAGAAAGTGCAAATCGTCGCTGGCCGATTTTGCATCGCGGAGATGAAATTGAACGGTCTGGCCTTCCTGTACCACGTCTCCGATCGCGACGGCCCCGGCTTGTTGATCCGCGCCGATGAGGTTACGAACGAGGAAGTCGCCCCGCTCGAAATGGCTCTTGTGCTCATCGATGACAATACCAAGGTGTAATGCGCGATGGGCATCGCGGCGTTGGGCGCCTCCCAGGGACTCGAAAACGTCCTGGAGCCGCTTTAAGGCTGAGACTCCACCGAGTTCATGAATCAGATTGCCTTCTGCCCTCGTGACGACAAACCGTTCACCGATCGGCCTGCAGCCTTGCGAGGTCACGGTTCGTACCGCGATCGGTCCCGTGAGTTGCACCCCCACCACGCCCCCGTCGAACACCTGATCGTTGAGGAGGAGCCGATTTTCTCCTGCATCCCGACCTCCTCCGGCGAGGCCCCCGACGACTTTGCCCTGAGGGTACCGGTCTGTCATGAGGGAAAGAACTTCCTGCATCGGTGTCGAGAAGGGATCAGCGAGGAGGAGAAAGGTCGATTCTTCCAGTCCCGGATCCGGCCACCCTGGCATATGAATTTGGTCCTGCAAGTGAGAGACGGAAAGGTGGAGCGGAGTCACGGTAACCCCGGGAAGGCAGGCCACCCAGATGGTCATGGCTGCAGCGGCTTCAATTTCTTCGGCGCCGGCAATCACCCCTTCGCCGGAACAGCCCAGACAGACCTTGGCCCGCAAGTCCTTCTGCAACATGGCAGAGATCATGGAGGTTTTGGCCGCATGGTGGGAAGAGAAAAACACGAACGCCAGATCGATAGGGGCCGTGCCGATTTGCATCAAGATGGCATCGGCAAGATCTCGAGTGGCAGCTTCCGTATCGGTCTTGCGCGAAAGTGCAGTTGCAAACTGAAGCATGGTCGGAGTGGTCGTATCTGTGAGTTGAGTCATAATGATATGAACGTTTCTTCCCGCGGTTGCCGATAGGTTTTCAGGATGCTCACAATGGCCGCCAGCAAGTCCTCCGCGAACTATCACTCTTACGGGGTGGGTGGAAGCTCCCTACTGCGCTCGGCCAACGAAGGCCTTCAGAGGCCGTGGGTTGCGCGAGCACGGGAATGGTTCCAACCCACCACGCCAATTATTCAGCATCCTGCTAGACCCCTGGATCCATCCGTTCTGGACGGTCCTTCGCCAGCTTGTTGTAATAGCGCCACATATAGGAATGGTAGTCGTCGAGTTGCGCCAGAAGGTAATGCAGCTCTGTGGGATCTTCTGACTCCACGGCATGAACCATGCGGGTTTTTAAAAACTCGGTGAACGCATTGGTTTTCCCCAATACGGTCAAGAGATTCAAGCCGCCACCAAGTTGATATTCGTTCATGCCACTCCTCCAGTCGCAAGAGAGTCGAAAGAGGATAGCGAGGGGCGCGAGGGAAATGCAAGTCAGAGAATCCGCTGGTCTTGCAGGACCATATTTCGCGAGTTACTTGGCCTGTCTATCGATGATGGTACGGAGCTTGGCGAGGGAGATGGCCTCGATGCGATGGCTGTCTCGTCCCACCACGGTGGTCGCCATCGTCAGGGCATTGAGAATGGCCTCTTCGGTCGCTTCGACCGTGGCTGTGATCATCGGGTTCAGATGGGTGTCGGACAGGTGGGTCTGTTGATACGTCGGCTCTTTGGGATAGTGCGGGATGCTATTGCCGGTGGAGAAGGCCAGGATGAAATCGCCACTGCCGTGGCGCGCAGTGGAGCCGGTGCGGGCGAGACCGAGCGCGGCACGTTTGGCCAGCCGCGTGAGCTGCCGACCATCGAGCGGCGCATCCGTGGCCACGATGATGATGATCGAGCCTTCACTTTGTCCAGGCGACAGGGCCTGGGCGACGGGAGGCACGGCCTCATAGAGCCGCCCGACCGGCAGGCCGCCCACGACGAGTTCTGGCCGGCGCCCATGATTCGCATTGACGAGCACGCCAACCGTATACCCGCCTTCACCTTCCGGCAATTTCCGTGACGAGGTTCCGATGCCGCCTTTGAATCCGTAGGACACCATCCCTGTTCCGGCGCCGACCGTGCCTTCCTGTACCGCTCCGGAGGAGGCACTGTCGATCGCCTTGACCACATCCGCCTCGGACACATGCCGCCCTTGAATGTCGTTGAGCCGCCCATCGTCGCATTCGGCGACGACCGGCGTCAGGGTATCGTCGGTAATGCCGATCTCAGGATAACGCGCGATCATCCAGTCCATGACCCCGTTGGCGACTCGCGGCACATTTAACGTATTGGTGAGGGCGATCGGATATTCGAGGAAGCCGGATTCGCTGATCCAGGCAAGGCCGGTCATCTCACCGGTTCCATTGAGGACGAACGACCCGGCCGGCACTTTCTTATGCCAGACGTCGTCGCGGGGAACCACGACCGTCACACCGGTACGTACCGGACCATGACCCGGTACGAGCGCTCCTTCTCCTGTCACAAGCGTGGTCTGTCCGACTTTGACCCCTGCGACATCGGTGATGGCGTTCTGTGCTCCGGTCGGATATTGCCCGATGACTATTCCGAGGTCACGGACTCGCTGACGAGTCTCAGGACCGTCGGCGGCGCTCGCCGACAAGCATCCACACAACATGGAGACAGAGGCTAGGACCGCGATCGTGTTGCGGTTAAACATCATGGCTGGATCCTCGATGGGGAATCTGGACGTCAATGCCAGGATGTTCGGTTTGAATGGCTGTGCCAAGGGACAACGCCTGCTTCTCTTCGCCGTGCACGATGAAGACCTTGGCCGGCAATGGATTGATGGCCCGGACATAGGCCAGAAGATCATTGCGGTCGGCATGGGCCGAGAGCCCATTGAATGTGACGATCTGCGCCCGGCGTGGAGTGGGGACGCCGAAAATGGGCACGACATCCCAGCCTTCGACAAGTTTGCGTCCTAGGGTATGCTCGGCTTGAAAACCTACGAAGGCGATCACATTCGCTTCGTCTTGAATCGCATGCTTGAGATGGTGCACGACACGACCGCCCTCACACATGCCGGAGGCGGAGATAATGACGCAAGGGCCCTTCATCTTGTTCAGGCGCATGCTCTCTTCCGGCAAGGAGACAAAATGGATATACCGGGACGCGAAGAGGTCTCCGGAAGAGGTGAACGTTTTGGTGGTTTCTTCGTCGTAGCATTCCGGGTGGCGACGAAAGACCTCCGTGACTCGTGAAGCCAGAGGTGAGTCGATATAGATCGGAATGGGATCGAGGCGACCCTCACTGACGAGTTCCTTGATTCGCATGACCAAGTCCTGAGTCCGTCCAACGGCGAATGCCGGGACGATGATCTTGCTCTTGTGGGTTTTGGCATGGGTGAGAAGGTCTAGCGCCTTCTGTTTCATGAGCTCACGGTCGGCTTCGTGCAGCCGATCGCCGTAGGTCGACTCCAGAATCAACACGTCGCAGGGCTGCGGTGGCTCAGGGTCTCGAAGGATCGGCATGTTGGAGCGGCCCAGGTCTCCGCTAAAAAGCAGCGTGGTCGTATTGCCCCGCGCCGTATATTTCACTCGGATGGCCGCCGAGCCCAGGATATGGCCTGCGTCGTGAAAAGACGCGGTCACGCGCGAAGAAATCTTGAGCAGGTCTCCGTATCGCGCGCCTTCGAATCGCCGAACCACCTTGCGAACGTCGGCGATATTATAAAAGGGGCGAACACAAGACCTGCCTCTCCGCTGCTCCTTCTTATTAACGTAGCTACAATCGCTCGCTTGCACGTGAGCCGAATCTTCCAGCATGAGCTGCGTTAAGTCGGCGGTGGCTCTGGTGAGATGCACGTTCCCTGAGAAGCCGTGCTTTTGAAGTATCGGTAAGGCGCCGGAATGATCGACGTGGGCATGGGACAGCAACACGGCATTGACTGACTTGGGATCGAAGCCCAAATTTCGATTCTGTTCAAATGCCTCTTCTCTACGTCCCTGAAAGAGCCCGCAGTCCAGCAACAGCTTGCATCCCGGCAGTTCAACCATGTGGCGACTGCCCGTGACGGATCTCGCTGCGCCGTGAAAGGAGAGCTTCATGATGGGGTCACGCCATTGTGGCGTCCGATCAGCTCCCAGGCTTCTTCGGCTGTTTCGGCATAGTGAAACAACTGCAAATCCTGTTGCGCGATGAGTCCATTGTCGACAAGCCATTGCCAGTTGATTACGCGCTCCCAAAAGTCGCGTCCGACGAGCACGACCATGACGCTGTTCGTCTTGCCGGTTTGGATGAGTGTCAGTGTCTCGAATAACTCGTCGAGCGTGCCGAATCCTCCGGGGAATGCGACAAGCGCCTTGGCGCGGATCAAGAAGTGCATTTTCCTGATCGCAAAATACCGAAATTGAAAACTCAGCCCTGGCGTAATATAGGGATTCGGATGTTGCTCATGCTGTAGGGTAATGTTCAAACCGATTGATTTGGCTCCCACGTCTGCGGCGCCACGATTGGCGGCCTCCATGATGCCGGGCCCTCCGCCGGTCACAATCACATAATCGCATCGACCGTCGATTTGGCAGGTGGATGAAACCAGACGCCCGAACTCACGAGCCATGTCATAGTATTTCGAGAGTGCGAGTTGTCGTCGCGCGATGGCGACCCGTTGCTGCTGCGTGGAGTCGTTCGGGGCTTGAGCCGCGTCCCTCTCTGCTGCCTCGAGTGCAGCATTCGCCGCAGCCGGTTCTTGTAGTCTTGCGCTGCCGAACACGACGATGGTCGATTGTATGCCCGCTTCGCGTTGGATCAACTCGGGCTTTAAGAGTTCCAGCCCAATGCGGACGGAGCGGAGTTCTTCCCGTTGGAGAAACTCTGAATCGCGATCGGCGGGAATGTAGGAGGGGTCGGGAATGCTTGAATCTGAACCAGATTGAGGACTCATGAGGGCGATTATAGCTGGCGCGTGGACATCCGGCAATTCATGATGCGAGGCGCTGGCCTAGAAGGGCCAAAACCATACGATTGGCTCATCCGTGGTTCGTCGTGAAAATCCATAGGCGCGCACGGCCCACTGGGGATCGAATACCACCTGGAATTGTTCGGGAGTGATTCCGGTCTTATTGAGGGTCATCGTTGGGGCATACGGCAAAACCAGGCGGGCGAGGGCGCCGAAGTCGAGTGCTGCGGACTTGGTATCGCTCCAATTGTAGAGCGCCACGACGCCGAATTCAGATTCGGTGACTTCATCCGGAGCGCCGATGTGATCAGCCAGCTCGAGCATCGTCGTCTCTCCGATACGGATAAAATTGACCTGCTCTGAAGTCACAACGTCGTTGAAAACTACTCGGCGGACGCTACAGCCGTCACAGAGTACAAGGATGAAGAGCGCGCCGATGACGAGCCTGACCGCGGGGAAGCCTGTTGCCACGTTAGTCACCAAAGGGCCACAATCGGAATTGTGTGCGGCCAGTCCGTTTCCCGTAGACCACTTCCTCGGCGATCCCATTTCGGTTGAAAAACACATAGAGGTTATCGCTCTTGATATCCATCCGAATAAAATTGAGTAATACGAGCAACATCGCGGGCGACTTTCCATCGTAGTAATAGTAGTGAAAGATCTCGCGTTCGTAGCCCCGGACAATGCGATCTGGCGCGCCGATCATTGAGACGACTTCTGCCATAGTCGTCGTGCCTTTTTTGATGCGAGAAATGGACTCTTCTTGAAGCGGCTCGCCTATTGTCCCCCTGGTCACGACACAGCCTTGGGTGAGGGTCATCACAAGGACGATGATGATGCCAATCATTGGTTTGAACGATACCACGAGTACTCCTTGGTTAAGCTTCGTGAGGACGATCCTCTAATCCTTTGTGGCGTGCCAGAACGAAGTCGGTTTCAAAGATGGCATAGGCTGCTGGAGTAAGCCCCACTCGACGGTACACGGCCTGGGCCAAGCTGTTGCTCTCCTCGACGTAGAGACGAACTCCGCACACATTCGGGCTTGTCTTGGCCCTGGCCATGACGGCTTCATGCATCCGGCGAAACACGTTCTGGCGACGCCAGGCGGGGTCCACATACAGGCTCTGTATCCACCAGAACGAGCCGTTCCGCCAATCGCTCCATTCATAGGTGATCATGAGCTGACCTAGCAGCTGGCGATTTCCACCTTCTTCCAGCTCGGCGACCATGAAAAATCCTCGATCCGGAGATTCAAGGAGGGTCCTCGTTCCCTCGGATAGCCGGTCAAGATCAAGGCGGCGACCTTCGGTTTCAAATGCCATCGCAGCGCTGAAGGACACAATTTGTTCTGCATCTCCTCGTGTAGCAAGTCGGACGTTCAGGCGGTCAACGATTGACATGGGATTAGGTCCTCGTCTTCGGAGCTTGGAGCCATCCGGGTTCCGGCTTGTATAATCCAGCCGTGAACTCCATTTTGATGGCATCTTCCGCTGATAGATTAATGGGTCGGAGCTGCGGCTGCGGGATGAATGCAAGAAAACCGGTGAAGGGATGAATCGCCGTAGGCACAAAGACCATGAGTAAGCTGGCTGGGGCCACTTGGAGCACCGATGGTGCAGCCCCGATGACAAAACCGATTGCCCAGAGACCGTCTCGAGGAAATGGGAACACCACGACGGTGCTACGCCCAAAGCGAGAACTGAAATCAAGCAGATCGGTCATCCCTTTGAGGGTGACATAGACACTACGGACCAAGGGAATCTGCTCGATCCATCGCTCTGTCTTGGTGATTACACGCCGCCCCACGACATGAGTCGCGATCATCCCAATCATCACAACGAGGAACAGAAACAGGACCACGCTGAGTCCGGGAGTCTGGGCCTCGCCGATATGCCAGGGGAGATCATGAATCAATTCACGAAGACTATGGAATAATGTGGAAAATATGATGAACGTTGCCCAGGCTGGCACAAGAATCAGCAAGCCAGCCAGGGAATACTGCCATAGAGTCTTCGACATAGCCGATAGCTTCCTCACAGACGTTCAGCAAGATACTAGCCTAACAGAGTCCGTATGACCACATTGCGCCGTACACGGGACTTGATCTCTTCGATATCGGTGCTCTATTGTAAAAATATAGGATTCACGTGAGCCACACAAGAGGGGTACGTTATGGCAGATCATGCGGAAGCAAGGCGTCCAGTCAATATCGACAAGGATCTTCTCGCCATTCTCTGTTGCCCTGACACGAAACAGGATGTGAGCTTGGCTGATGACGCCCTGATTGCCAAGTTAAATGAGGCCGTCACCCGTGGGCAATTAAAAAATAAGGCGAGTAAACCGGTCACCGAACCACTCGACGGGGGCTTGGTCAGAGGCGACAGGAAGATCCTCTATCCTATCCGAGAAGACATCCCGGTCATGCTCATCGAAGAAGGCATTCCTCTTGAGGGAGTGATCTAGCCAGATCCGCTCACAAACAACATTCTTCTGCACGACAGTATTCTCACGTTTAGACGTTGTATTCCCCCCTCCTTGTAACGGGAAGACGCTCCCCACGACCTTGGTCGTCGGTGCCGATCCACAACTATACCTACAACTGTCTATTGATGGTCGGTTTTGGATCCGGTCGATGTGCCGCAATGCTGGCACAGATATTCGTATAGGTTGCCGGTTGGGAGCACAAGGAGGAGTCGTTCGCGTGTTGGAGTCGCCACGCGGCACTGAGGGCAGTAGAGTAGGGATGCGTTGAGCGATTTAAACTGATCTACCTGTTGAGGAACGCCTGGTTTAGGCCGAGGCATCCTGGGGGACATGCCTGCTGGCCAAGCTTGGTCGATTGGTTTACGCGGAGGTCCTTGCATGAAGGAATTGTATGCGGGTGGGCCGGTGGAGGTCAATAACGAGAGCGCGAATGTTGAGCGGCTGGTTTACCATGAAGCGTTGGGGCTGTTCTTCGACGGAAGCTTAGGACAGGGCCGAAGCAGCCGCCAGATTCCCCGTCCTCCTTGTACCAGCCCATACACGGCAACCCCGCTTAATAAGCCGTAGAACCAGGCCATACTCCATGGCCAAAGGTCTGGAGCGTGCAACACAACGCCGAGAGCGATATGACCCCCGATCCCCATGCACAATGCGAAAACGATCCATTCTCGCATCATTGTAATGAATGCCCAGGTGTCATGGGAAGCGAGGAGTGAAACTGGTACGGGGGGCCAGCATTGAACGCGCCAGCGTTATACCGCTGGCGTCTTGGCCGACTCTATCTCAGTTGCTGTAATCAGGCTCGACAGATAATCGGCCACAAAATTGAGGGCTTCCTCACGGCCATCTGCCCGACGCCCTTTTTCTCGACGCTGGACTGACAATTCGTGATCAAGGTCCGACTTGACCTCTGTGAGCACCCGCTGAAGGGAAGAGGGAGTCAAATTCGCATCCATGTCTTCGAGCTCTTGGCAGCGATCAAGTACCCAATTCAATCCTTCGATGCGTCCGGAATAATGCTCCTGCTCACCCGTGTCAATCCGTGACATCGTGGTTGCAAATGTCTGGGCCTCGTAAATCAGATTGTAAAAGCTGGTCACGGCTCGCTGTAGGGTTGGATTCATGTCGCTCCTTTGCGCAAGTTATTAACCACTCGATTATACATGAGAAAGCTCAGGCGACAAGGAAAAAGTTATCGCGCTAGGTGAACAGGAGAGAGTGGAACTCGTTCATGAAACCGTAATAGAGGGGGGCGAAATCTTTCAGGCTATCGGGGCTGGTTTCTTTGAGACGCTTGAAGAAAAACACCTGTGCGCGCGGGTCCAACTGTTCCAATAAATGGCTCAATTGAGCCATGGTGTAGCTGCCGGTCGGAACACTGAGGACATAGTGGACGAGGCGCTCGACAAATTGCTGAGCAACATACTCGCTGGCGAGGTAGCCATCCGGGAGTTTCCCTGAAGCCAGAAACTCGCCGAAGGGTATGGCTTGCGCAGCAAATGGAGTTGATTGCTGCTGAGGAGAGGTCACGCCGATGGTATCCCAGCTTGTAATGGAAGAATATCCGAATACTCCCACAACTCTACTGGACCACCTGTGGCGCGTCAAGTGCGCAAAAGGGGCATCTACAGCCTGAGCCGAAAGGCCGCCGCCGACTCAAGGGGCCTGTTCAAACAGAAGGGGCGGAATACCATTTGGCATTCCGCCCCCCTGCTGACACGAGACCCTAGCTGTGACTTACAACCAGGTGACGCGCTCGGCCGGCCGAATGTAGATCGGCTCTTCGACCTGAATACGCGCCACTTCCTTGCCCGACTTGTTGAAGCCCAACACGGTATCGTTGTACA